>JBDRKQ010000095.1:0-44149 GCA_043813895.1 Planctomycetota bacterium | reverse complement strand
ATCAACCACGCAGCATCTCGTTAGTCAGCCGTCTCTTAGCGGCGGCGAATCAAGGCCAACACGCCAAAGCCCAGCAACGCGATCGTGGCCGGCTCCGGAACGCAGTCGGTGTGCATCATGACGCCGATCGCATAACCTGGGAACGCGTAATGCGGGGTGCCGTCGCCGAACTGGACGAGAGCACTACCGTTGCCCCAGTCGCCACCACCACCGAAGTTGGACGCCTCTCCCCAGATCTCGTTGAAGAGGGTCATGCCTGTCTTGTCCATGTCGAAGCTCATGACGTTGAACACGCCTTCGGCTGGGGCAGCGATGATATACTGGGCGAGGCCGAGACCGCCGGAACCCACTGTGGTCCAGCCCGGGAGGCCCTCGTACATGTCATTGTAGATGATCCCCGGGCAGTCGATAATCTCTTCCCAGAAGCGGACGCCATAGCCGTTGATGCCGTCGGGACCATACGCATCGATCATGACTTCGACGTGGAAGGAGCTCAGACCAGGCCCCGCCTCGCACATGGCAGTCACGCCGGGAGCGCCATTCGTGACGACCACGGCATCGCCTCCTGTGGCGGTGACGTCAAACCAAATGTGGTTAATCGCGCTGGCTGAACTGGTCATCATCAGAACGGCCAGTATGCATAATGCTATTCTCATTGTACTCTTCTTCCTTTCTTCCTTCGCAGTTATTCTTTTCCCTTGTTTGTGAAACCTCGAACTCGACTCTCCGCAAAAACCCTCTATCCGTTTATCGAGCAACTCTGCAAAAACCCATTTCAGATTTGCTCGCTATTCCTGCACAGCAGGGTACCTCACAGTCGCGCGGTTACCCATTGGCCAAAGCGGCGACGAAGCCCGTTACGTCCGCAGGCGTAATCCTCTTCATGGCAAAAGGCGTGGTCCCCGCAAAGTCGTTCAGATACAAGTCCTTCTGGTTGATGGCAGTACCAGTATTCAACACATTGGTGAAACCGGTGATGTCACCGGGGTTCACCAGGCCGTTTCCGCTGTTATCGCCCTTCGGCAAAACCTTAATGACCGCGTCCGGGTCGCCGGCGCCGAACGGAGCGCCCAGCGTGCTACCGCTGCTCAGTGAGGCTGTGTCAGACCCAGCCACAGTGGCCGAGTAGCCGAAGTGAATCTGCTCATCTTGATCGCCGCCGGACGAGAACACGCGGGTGACGAGCAGCTCGTTGACGCTGAGATACACGTTGAAGGTCGACCAAGCCACATGCGGCTTCGGAGGGAAGGGGGTCGGGCGATTCCGAGCCGCCGCCTCGATTTCGAGCTTGCCGATCCGGTACGTGTTCGTAGGAACCATCCCACTGCCAACGGCAAACGCAGGGACCACGCCCTCGACGGGCACCTTGACCGCCTTGGCTCCGGTCCAGCTCGGAGGATCACCGGCGACTTCGGCCCCCTTGGCGGTGCCGGAATTGGCTTCTGCGGGGAGGGACCAATTAAAGTCAACGAATGAACCGATGTTGTTCCCGTCCTTGCCGACAGGCGGGACAGTCGTTTCGGTGGTGTTAAAGTCAAGGCCGACCGAGGAGATCACATCTGTAGCACCGCCGGTCATGTCGTCGTTCACGGTCATGTACAGGACGAGGTAGCCGGTATGGGTATCTCCATCGCCGTCAAAGTTCGGCCACGCATCCGGGTAGGCCGTCGGGAAAGCGCCGTCCTCGGGGTTGATGTACATGACTTGCCCGTCGCCGGGTCCACCGCCGTTAAGACCGCCGTTGGTGAACGGCCATGTGGCGCCGGTTCCGTCGTATATGCCTTCGTATGCGCCGTTGACATCATTGTCTCGGACGTCAAGCCAGATAATGGATTCGGGCTGCGCGATCGCGGTTGATCCCATGACCAGTCCGACAACAGCGGCCAACAATAGTGCCTTCTTCATCGTTCTTTACTCCTTCCTCCACGAGTAGGTGGAGGTTCCCAAATCTCTCCGATGCCGCACCCTCGCGGCTGTCGGTTGGGACCCTAGCCTACCGGAGCGTCGGGTCTCTTTCGCTCCCATCGCTTTACTTCGCCGACCGGGACCATCCCAACCGTCGAAGTCAACGCCGGCTTGCCCGGAAGTTGCACAAGCTCTAGCGCCGAAGGAGGCCAACAAACCAGTACATAGCATAGAACCGGAAGATACTATACCGAGCTGGCCGTTTCTCCCTCCTACTCTCACAGCTTCGCACATCCTACCAAAAGTCCGGAGCCCCTGTCAACCGCGGCTCGTGCTTTTCCCGGCTCTCTTGCTTCGCCGGGCTTCGCCTTCACCGACCTTGCCATGCCGGGAGGAGCCTCTTGCATAACTCCACCCTAAACAGCCGACCGACAGCCTTCCGTTCTTCCTGGCAGACCTGCGTCCGCTACGACTTTCCGCGCCCGCGCGCCGCCATCCGGCGGTCTCCGCACGAACACTTACCCACCGAGTCTCATTCCAGACCCCTGGGTTCACCACCTCATGTTAAGCGATTGGGCTTCCCGATTCAACCGTCTGGTCGCACGAAACATCTTTTTTTTCGCACGCCTCGCGGCGACGCGGCGCGCCGCCACATCCTCCGTAACTCATTCCCCCAACAGCAATTGAGGCGATCTCGCCTTAACCGGACTCGCAAACGCGCGTGATTTTATCGGACCAGCGAGTGTTTTCCTCTCGCATCCAAGCCTGCTGAACCGACTTAGTCCGCAAACTGAAACCCCAACCGATCCAGCACCTCGCCAGCCACATCTTCGCAAGCGATGCCGCACACGCGATACGCGGCAAACTCCCGTCGGGCCAGGCACGCCGCCCGCACTTTGTCGAAGCAAACTCCCAATCCCATCGTCGCCACCCCCTGCCGAAACGCCGCATCCACGCCCGGAATATCGCACGCCCGCAGCACCGTCTGCGCTACCGCCTCCGCGCATGAAGCACCAGGTGCCAGCATGATGTCACCAGCGCAATGGTCAGTCGCCTCCAAACCGACCGCCAGGCTTTCTCCGCGAGAATCCGAATGATCGGTTCTTGTGGAGTCGCCGATAAACTCGGCCAATGCCTCGGCGATCATCGCGATCCCCCGGGCCTTCGCCTCCATCGAGTAGCCTGCAACGTGTGGGGTGGCAACGTCGGCAAGTCGCACCAGGCCTTCATCCACGCGAGGCTCGTTCCGCCACACGTCCAATACCGCCGCACGCATCCGCCCGGAGGAGAGTGCCTCCGCCAAGTCCGTTTCGCAAACCACCTCTCCACGGGAGGTGTTGATAAACACCGCCCCCGCCTTTAGCGCCGCCAGCCATGCCGAATCCACCATGTCGCACGTCGCAGCCTCGCCCTCGTGCGTCAGGGGCACGTGCAGCGTGACGATGTCTGCGGCCGCCGCCAACTCACGGAACGCGACATACTCGCCGCCGCCGGACAGGCGTTGCAGCGGCGGGTCGAACCGCAGCACGCGCATCCCCAACGCCTCTCCGAATTCAGCGACCCGCGAACCGACCCGACCCACGCCCACAACGCCCAAGACCTTCTCACGCGGATCGAAATCCAGCCTCTCGGCCAACAGCAGAATTGCCCCGACCACATACTCGGCGACCGTGCGCGCGTTGCACCCGGCGGCGGAAGCGAACACGATCCCCTGCCGGGCCAACCATGCCGTATCCACATGATCGATGCCCGACGTCACCGTGCCGACGAAGCGAACCCGAGAGCCCGCGAGTAACTCCGCCCCCACGCGCGTCACGGACCGAACGATCAGCGCGGCCGCGTCCATGACGCCGGCGGCATCCATGGTGCGACCGTCCACCAGCCGGACCTCGCCAAACTGCTCGAACGTGGCCTGAATGCCCAGGATGGATTCGTCTGCGACGATCAACATGTCGGCATGATACACGCACGTGTATTGCGAAGCGCGGTACCTCTCGCACGTCTCGACCGCACGAGAAGCCGGCCACCGGGGTCGCGCAAAACCGCAGCGTCCCCCGGACTGTGACACAGTCGGCGGAGTGCCTGAAAGCGGCCCCGCAAGTGGGAGTGTAGCCCAGCATTACGAGTGCAGCCCAGCACGTCGTGCCGGGTATCTTCGGCTCAAGCAGGCAGAAAGGCGCTGAAGAAGGTGCCGAGCACGTTCTGCATCAGGAACGCAAGCACATTGATCATCGTATCGATCAGTTGGAATGCCAAATCAACAAACGCAATCTGAAACTGGTTTTCCGCACCCGCCGTATCCATGACTCACACACTCCCGTAATCTCGCAAACCCCGGCCTGACGTTCGCGGAGGACACCCCCGCGGAACATAAAAAGCCGAAGGACGCCCGGCCGAAGAACACCCCCGCGTCCAGCTCTTACCACTGAACCGACTGCCGGTTGCACGCCCAGCGCCGCCCACTCCCTGACGCCGCCGCCATCAGCGGCCTTGCGACCTCAATCCGTCCAACACTATCACCGAAGTCGGCATCTCGGCCGCCTCCGCTTGATCCGCGGCTTTCAATTCTGCCGAAACTTCCGCTTCCAGTACTGTCGCGGCTATCCGCGAGTCTCTACGCACCGTATAATCCGCCGCCCGCTGACGGGAATCTGATGACCATGAACCGCCCTGCTTCCGCCCCACAAACCGTCTTCGAGAACGACGCCCAGGCCTTGCGCACCCTCGGCGTCGTCTCCTTCCTCAACGCCAAACCGCTGTGCAAACCCCTCGTGGGCCAAGAACGGTTGACGATCAAGCCTGCCGTACCAGCAAAGCTCTCGGCGATGCTCGCAAACGGCGAATGCGACGTCGCCCTGCTGCCGATCGTGGACTTCTGGAGGTGCCGCGACCACCTCGAAATCATCTCCGACGCCTGCATTGCCAGCGACGGCGAAACAACGACCGTACGCGTCTTCTCCAAGTCGCCGCCGGACACGTTGCGCAAGCTCCACGTCGACGGCGATTCGCGAACCTCCGTCGTCCTCGCGAGGCTGATTTGGCTCGAGCTATACGGCGTCAACCTCGAATTGAGCCCCTGGAGGACCGGCCGCGCCGAAGGCTCCTCTCCGGACGCCGAGGCCGTCCTCCTCATCGGCGACAAAGTCGTCTCTGCCGCCCCCACAGGTTTCGGGTTTGAGGTCGATCTCGGCGCCGCCTGGAAACACCTCACCGGCCTGCCGTTCGTCTTCGCCGCATGGTACGCCCGCAAGGATGCCGATCTCGCCGGGGAACTCGCCCCCGTGCTCCAGGCCGCCCGCGATGCCGGCGTCGCCGCAGCGGAGGAGATCGCCCTCCAAGATGCCGAGCAACACGGTTGGCCTACTCACACTGCCGTAAAGTACCTGCGGGACGTCATGCGATACACGCTCACCGACGACATGAGGACGGCCATGCGGCGATTCTTCCAGCTTGCCGAAGGCCACGCGCTCCTGCCATGACCCGACCCGCCCCCAGCCCCGTGCCCGAATCCCACCGGCCCACGCGACGGGAATTGCGCGATCTCTACTTCGACGAGCCCCTGCACCGACTCGGCCGGCGCGCAGTCGAGATGACCGGTCGGCTCCACCCCGAGGCCTACCGCACCTACGTCGTCGACCGCAATATCAACTACGCCAACTGGTGTACGGCCCGCTGCACATTCTGCAACTTCAAGGCCGACCCTCCGGACATGCCCTCCGCCCGGCGCGGCCTCCCCCCGGGCTATACCCTGACCTTCGAGCAAATCGGCGAGAAAATCGAAGGATTGCTGGAAATCGGCGGCACCCAGCTCCTCATGCAGGGCGGCCTTGTCCCCACCGATGGCAAGATCGGACTGCCCTTTGACTGGTACCTTGATCTCATGCGCTTCATCAAACGTTGCTACCCACAGGTCCACGTCCATGCCTTCAGCCCCCCGGAGATCTTCGCCTTCCACCAGCGATTCGGCATGTCGGTCCGCGACATCCTCGCACGATTGCAGGAGGCGGGCCTGGAGAGCGTGCCGGGCGGCGGCGCGGAGATCCTCTCAGACCGAGTGCGGAAGAAGATTAGCATCGGCAAGACGGACACCGCCCAGTGGCTCGAAGTCATGCGCCAGTGTCACATCCTCGGCATGAGGACGAGCTGTACCATGATGTTCGGGCACGTGGAAACGCTCGACGAACGCTTCGAGCACCTTGAGCTGCTGCGCGACCTCCAGGACGAATCCGTCGCAAGAAACAACGGCGGCGGCTTCGGCGCCTTCATCTGCTGGCCCTTCCAGCCCGCCGGCACCCCGCTCGGCCGCACAAAGCCCCTGCCCATCAAACAGCCCGAGACACCCAACGAAGTGCCGAATGAAGCCAATCCGCTCGCCGTTCACTCTTCGCAATTCGCTATTCGCAGCTCAGCAAAGCTGCTAAACGACGGCAATCACCTTCTCCTGGCCGACGCCCACGAGTACCTGACCATGCTCGCTCTCAGCCGACTCGCACTCGACAACATCCCGAACATCCAGTCGAGCTGGGTCACGATGGGCCCCAAAATCGGACAGCTCGCCCTTTTCTCCGGCGCGAATGACATGGGGTCCGTCATGATGGAGGAAAACGTCGTCAGTGCCGCCGGAACCACGTTCAGCGTCAACGAAGCCCAAATCCGGCGCCTCATCGCCGACGCAGGCTTCCGGCCGCAGAAGCGAGACTACTACTATCGGCCGATCGATTGACGCGCCCGGCTTTCAGCCCGTTGTGCCGGACAGCCGATACACCTGTAACCTTCTTGCTGACGTATACTTGATAACTGGAAGCCAACAAAATGACCACCGAGATAATCCACGTCCAAGGTCGTGAAGTCCTCGATTCCCGCGGAAACCCCACTGTCGAGGCCGTCGTCGTCCTCGCGGACGGCTCCAGCGGCCAGGCCATCGTCCCCAGCGGAGCCTCCACAGGCGAGCACGAGGCCGTCGAACTCCGTGACGGCGACAAGGGCCGCTACCTCGGCAAGGGCGTCCTCACCGCCGTCGAAAACGTCAACACCGCGATTGCCGAGTGCGTCATCGGGCTCGACGCTACCGACCAGGAACAACTCGACGACGCCATGATCAAACTGGACGGCACCCCCAACAAAGCCAACCTCGGCGCCAACGCCGTGCTCTCCGTGTCCCTCGCCGCGGCGAAGGCCGCCGCCGAGTCCTGCGGCCTGCCACTGTTCCGTTATCTCGGTGGGTGCGGCGCCAACGTCCTGCCCGTGCCGATGATGAACATCCTCAACGGCGGCAAACACGCCGACAGCACCGTGGACTTCCAGGAGTTCATGATCCAGCCCTGGGGCGCCCCTTCGTTTCGAGAGGCACTCCGTTGGGGCGCGGAAATCTTCCACGCACTCAAGAAAGTCCTTAAAGACAAGGGCTATAACACCGCCGTCGGCGACGAGGGCGGATACGCGCCCAGCCTCAAGTCCAACGACGAGGCCTTCGAGATCATCGCCACCGCCGTCGAAAAGGCCGGCTATCGACTCGGCGAACAGGTCTTCTTCGCGCTCGATCCCGCCGCAAGCGAACTGGCCAACGAAGCCGGCTCGCCTGACAAGTACAAGTTCTTCAAGAGCAATCCGGACAAGATCGTCGACTCCGGCGCCCTCATCGAATACTGGGCCGAGAAGTGCAAGCAGTGGCCCATCCGATCACTCGAGGACGCACTCGCCGAAGACGACTGGGACGGCTGGGTCAACCTCACCGCTAAGCTCGGCGACACCGTCCAGATCGTCGGCGACGACCTCCTCGTCACCAACACTGACCGCCTCGAAACCGGGATCCAGAAGCAAGCCGCCAACAGCATCCTGATTAAGCTCAACCAGATCGGCACCCTCACCGAAACCCTCAATGCTATCAACATGGCGATGCGAAACGGCTGGACCGCCGTCGTCAGCCACCGCAGCGGCGAATCCGAGGACACCACCATCGCCGACGTCGCCGTCGCAACAAACGCCGGCCAGATCAAGACCGGCAGCGCGTCGAGGACCGACCGCATCGCCAAGTACAACCAACTGCTGAGGATCGAGGAACACCTCGGAGACCAGGCCGTCTTCGGCGGGACGCTGTGGAACAAAGGTTGAGGCCCTGGAGCAGTTTTCGAGAGGCCGTAGCGTCCGACCCCTGTGTCGGACGTCGAACACCAACGGTTTGCCTCGGCCGACAGGGGCGTCGGCCGCTACACAAGCATGCAATCTGCCCCAACCAACCGGCCTCCTAAGAAGGGCATGCTGTCGTGCCGGACGCATCCGAACTTCCTGAGACAGTCCCGCGAAGCTCCGCCGGCGCAGTCTCTCCCGACGCCGACGCGGCCTCCCCGTTGGGACACCGGCTCATGTTCATCCTGCTGACCTCCCTCGCGTTTGTCATCTACGCGCCCACGACCCTTTTGCCGGTCCTCCGAGATCACTGCAACCTCGTCGCCGAAGAAGCGTTACTGACGAAGACTGTTGCGGCGCTGGAACGCGAAATCGAACACCAGGAACAACTTGCTGCGGCCTTCGAAAACGACCCCATCATGAACGAACGCCTCGCCATCCTCGACCTGCACTACCGCAAGCCGGGCGAGGTCGTCTTGCCGGTCCTTCCCGCCGGGTACGCAAAACCGCCACCCGACCCCCCACAGCCCAGACACGGCGCCGCCAAGAGCCTGCAACTGCCTGACCACTGGCCGACTTGGGCGCTCGACGCCGAACATTGGGCAAATGATCGGGGACTCATCAAGCTCTTCCTCGACCCCACGCTCCGCCCCATCTTTCTGCTCATGTCCGCCGGATTGGTCATCGCCGCCTTCGTCCTCTTCGCCCCGTCCAACGCTTCTCCACATCCCCGCAAGCCCGCGGTCTCTGAACAGAGCCGCGCGCGTCAGCAAGCGGTCAGCCTCTGAACAGAGCCGCGCGCGTTAGCAAGCGGTCAGCGCCAAACAGTGAGGGCCATCCCATTCGTACGAGGACCACTCCCTAACAGTCGCGGCTCTGCTCACCACTGCCGAGCGCCTTCTCATCCCCGCTTTTTGGCGACCCACTTCCGGAGGGCCGGCAGGGGACGGGTGTTCAGGACGTCGTCCGGCCTGAGCCAGGCACGCCGCGCAGTGGCGAGGCCGTATTTCATCTGGTCGTACTGCGCAGTGGAGTGGGCATCCGTGCTGAGGCAGATCATCACGCCACTCTCACGCGCCATCCGCGCGTGGCGGTCGTTCAAGTCCAAACGCTGCCAGGCCGCGTTCAGCTCCAACGCGGTACCGGTCTCCGCGGCCTTCGCGATAACGGCCTCCATGTCGAGGTCCATCGGCTCACGGCGGCCAAGCAGCCGACCTGTCGGATGGCCGATGGCCGTAACGTAGGGGCTTTCCATCGCTGCGAGAACACGCGCCGTCACCTTGTCACGCGACTGTCGCATCGCGACATGCACACTGGCGACGACGAACTCGCAGGCGGCCAGAAGCTGATCCGGATAGTCGAGTGACCCGTCGGACAGGATGTCCACTTCACAACCAGTGAGGACGGTCGTGGCATCGAGCTTCTTGTTGAGCTTCCGAATCTTCTCGATCTGCCGCCACATGAGGTCGATCGACAAACCGTTGGCGATGGTGCTCGATCGCGAGTGATCCGTGACGGCGATGTAGTCGTAACCCCGTTCTTCCGCAGCCCGTGCCATCGCCTCGGCATCCGCTGTGCCGTCGCTGGCCGTTGTGTGGAGGTGGAGGTCGCCGCGGATGTCGGCCTGCTCGACGAGCCGCAACGGCGCTTCGACATCGAACTCGCCCCGATCCTCCCGGACCTCCGGCGGGATCGACGGCAGCCCGAGTTTCTTGTAGATCGCAACTTCATCCTTGCCCGCCAGCCGCCGCGAACCGGAGAACAGACCCCATTCGTTGAGCTTCCACCCCTTCTTGGACGCGATCTCACGCAGGCGGACATTGTGCTCCTTGCTGCCCGTGAAGTACTGCAACGCCGCTCCGAACGACTCCTGCGGCACGACGCGGCAATCCGCCTGCATCTCGTCGCCGTCGCGCCGGGCAACAAGGACGGAGGCCTTCGTCTCGCCTGCGGCCAGAGTGCGCCTGACCTGCGGCATCGCCGTAAACGCCTCGATGACCGCCTTGCCGTTGGTCGATTCGCACAGCAGGTCCAGGTCGCCGACAGTCTCACATCCCCGTCTCACACTGCCGCAGATCGCCACGCGACCAACGCCCTTCACCTTCTCCATCGCTGCGGCGAGTTCCGTCGCCAGCGGCCACGCCAATCCCAGCGGCGTCCGGCCGGCGGACTTCTCCGCAAACGCGATTGCCGCCGCGATCTGTGCGACACTCTTTGACCCCATCCCCTTGAGTTCCGCGAGTTTGCCGGATGCGATTGTCTCCTTGAGACCCTCGATGTTGTCGACCCCCAATTCCCGCCACATCTGGGCGACGCGTTTAGGTCCCAGCCCTTGGATATCCAGCAGCGCGGGCAGCCCCTCGGGCATCGATTCCAGCAACTCGGCGTGCAGTGAGACCCGGCCTTCGGCGAGATACTCTTCGATCTTCCCGATCGTGCTCTTGCCGATGCCCGAAAGGGAGCCCAATTCGCCGGCCTCCGCCAGCGCGGCAACGTCGCGTGTCAGATCGTTGAGCGTCCGCGCGGCCCGCCGGTATGAGTTGACGCGAAACGGCTGCTCTCCCTTGATCTCGAGCAGGTCCGCAATCTCCTCGAAGATGTCTGCGATCTCCTTGTTGACCATGAACGGCAATATAGCCGAGCGCATCGGGCCGCGGAAGGTCGCGGCGATGACAGAGAGTTCATAGCCGCGCCAGTAGCGTCCCACCCCCGCGTCGGACGACAATCCGAGCCCCGAGCGCAAGCGAGCGGGTCCACAAGTAGCGTCGGCCCCCCGTGGCCGACGTGAAGATCAGAGCCGCGAGCGTAAGCAAGCGGTCAGTACACAACTGCAACGGCCTGCCCGAAGAAGCGTGACCGCGCGGGTGCCCCATCCCTTCTAGGGGTGGGGGACGGACGATCAGCAGCACAGGTTCCGAAGGGACGAAAGACATAGCCCACGGCACAAGCCAGTAGTCTCTACAGGTGTGCGGCCAAACCCGCACAACGACCCCGAAGGGGTCACTGCACTTAGCCACGGGTGGAGCAAAGTGGAACCCGTGGATCGAGTCCAAGACCGAGGATCCAGCCCCGGATGGGGCGGTGCTTAAATCACGCCTGTCCACGGGTTCCGCTTCGCTCCGCCATGTCTCGATATCCGGCATGCTTACCCGCGACTGCGTCGCGTGAAAGCATGGCACCCGTACCTGAAGGATGAAGGATGAAGGGTGAAGGATGAAGGATGAAGGATGAACGCTGACGGCTGACGGCTGACGACTGAACACTGATCACTGACAACCTCAAGATTCGCGAAGCGCTGAGCACGACTACCAAACAGCCGCGGTCCGACCGCTCGCGAACAAACGACACAACGGTCCAAAGACTTTGCGGGCATTTGCGGGCAATTGCAGTTTTTTCTGCTGCAAACTGAGAGCTGCACAGGTGATGCGAGCGCGACGACATCTTGATCGGTGAGAAAAGCGAAAAAAACTTCCGCGGCGGTGTGGGCCGGGGTTGCTCTGCTTGGTGAGGCGCGTTTGCACGAGGGGGCTGCCCGTCCCCCACCCCTGGAAGGGATGGGGCACCCGCACGGCTTACTCGTCATTGTCATGTGCGCCGGCGGGCTGGGTCGAAGTTGCTTCATGAGCGGCGGTGTGCCAGAAGTCGCCTGGCTCGTGGATGGTCGGGCGTTGGTCGATCTGGCGAAGCCCCGAGGCGGACTGGAATGCGATCTTCGCATCGAGCAGACGCTTGAGGCCCGTGCCCTCGGCGGACCAGGGCCAGAGCGAAAACTGCGCGGCCGAGCAGATCGCAATGGCGGCAGCTACGCGCATTGCGGTCGCGGGGCGATACTTGTTCTGCAACGCAAGCCCGATCACGCAGTACGCCGCCGGCAACAGCAACATGAAATATCCCTGAACCTCGTGCAACAGCAACAGGAACGTAAGCGACGGGACGACCCAGAGAAGCAGAACCGTCCCAACCCAGGGGGTGCGACCGCGCGCGACACCGACGACCGCCACCGGCAGCAGCAGGACGGCCACGCCCAGATCCCACGAGAGGTTGAGCACGATCTTCACCAGGTTGCGAAGCAGACCGTCAACAAGGCCCAGCTTCAGCACGCTCGTGCCGAGGATGACGTCGACCGTATGCGACAGATCGGGCCGGGGTGCGGCGGATTCGGCGCGGCCGTACAGATACGTTGTGACGGCCATGTAACCTGCAACGCCTGCGATCAACGGTAACACGGTCGTCCAAACGGCGCGACGCCCACATCGGCAGGCGGTGAAGACCACCATCGGCCCCAGGAAGACCAGCAGGTCCGCGCGCAGGAAAACCCCGATGGCCAGCACGATCGCAGCGCAGCTCGCCGACCGCGCCTGTCGATTCTGCAACGCACGGAGGCAGAGCCCGATGACGATCAGCCCGAAGACGGCCGCGGTCGGGTAGGTCAGCGCGGTGGTTGCCTGGAACCATAACAGCGGGTTCACGCCGAACGCCATTGCCAGCCACCACGCCAGACCGTCGTTCAGCAGCCTGCGCAAGCCGGCATAGAGCAGCACCGGTGCGGCGATTGACGCAGCCAGCGACCAGACCTGATAAGACGCGTATGCTCCGATCCCCGTGGCATGTAGCAGCGTCCCCAGGGCCACCCACAGTGGATAGCCGGGGTGGTGGACGGGATAGTCCGCCGGAAACCCGAGGGCGAGCATGAAGTTCTCTTCATCGGGGCTTTGCACGGGCGTGGGATGTTGCCACAGGGGAATGCGCAGTGCCAGCAAAAGGACCGCGAGCGCAACGGCCCGCAACACGATGACCCGGGTCGGTCCACGATCACTCGCGTGTTCTGTCATTCCGTCCGAATCCACATCGAGAACACCACGGCGCCACCCACCTCTCAATCCCTCAGTCCCTTCTCCCTCTTCCCTCGCATAGTACGTCTGGACTGTCCGGCGTGCAAAACATACACTGACCCCGCCAAGCTCGTCGCGGGAACTTGGTTCTACACGCAGGGAGTGCAAAATGGCCGAAAGCGGCATCAAACGGATCGGCATCCTGACCGGCGGCGGCGATTGCCCCGGCCTCAACGCGGTTATCCGGGCCGTCGCAAAGACCGCCATGTTCGATTATGGCTGGGAGTGCTTCGGCGTCGAGGACGGCTTCCTCGGCTTGATCGAGAACCGCATCCGGCCGTTGTCGCGTTGGGATGTGAGCGGCATCCTGACACGCGGCGGGACGATCCTGGGCACGTCGAACAAGGCCGACCCCCAGCGCTTCGCCGTCGGAACGGATGATCAGGGACGCCCCGTCTTCAAGGACGTCCGCGAGCAGGCGATGGCCAACGCGCGCAAGCTGGACCTGGATGTGATCGTGGTCATCGGCGGCGACGGGACAATGAGCTGCGCGTCTGCGCTGGCTGAAAAGGGCCTCCGCTGCGTCGGCGTCCCCAAGACCATCGACAACGACCTGATGCACACGCACATAACATTCGGCTTCCAGACGGCCGTGGAGATCGCAACCGACGCGCTCGATCGCCTGCATACGACAGCGGCCAGCCACCATCGAATCATGATTGTCGAGTTGATGGGGCGGAACGCGGGTTGGCTTACATTGCACGCGGGCATTGCCAGCGGCAGCGACGTCATCCTGATCCCGGAGATTCCATACGACATCAAGAAGGTCGCCGAGTTCTGCAAGGACCGGATGCGCAACCGCAAGGCGTTCACGATTTTCGCCGTTTCCGAAGGAGCACGGCCCCTCGGTGGAGACCAGGTCGTGCAGCGGACGATCGCAGACAGTCCGGAGCCCATTCGCCTCGGCGGGATCGCCCACGTCCTGCAACGCCAATTGGAGGAAAGCGTCGGCGCCGAAACGCGGGCGGTCGTACTCGGGCATGTGCAACGCGGCGGGACGCCCTGCGCCGGAGATCGTGTCCTCGCCACGCGGTTCGGTCATGCCGCCGTCAAGCTGCTCGCCACGGGGGAGATGAACCGCCTCGTCGTCGTCCAGCATGGCGCGCTCACCAGCGTCGCGATCGAGGACGTGGCCAACAAGCAGCGCCTCGTGCCGCCGGACAGCGAATTGCTCGCGGCCGCGCGGTCCGTCGGAACGTGTTTCGGAGATTGACCGAAGGCCGCACCGCTTGGGTGCTGTCGTCGCGTCCGAACTCTGGACGCTGTCGTAGCGTCCGACCCTTCGCTGGGCGGAGAATCCCTTCTCGGCCCTACCAGAAACAGGATTCCCATCCTTCCACACTTGCGTAGGACATGATCCCTTGGGTACGCTTGCGTCGTTTGTTTGTAAAGCAGCATATGGCGCGCCTGTCACGGCGGGCCACCGCCAGATCCAATAGGAAACGAACATGTCCAAGCTACACCTTCGACTTCGGATCACACTCCGATGCGTCTGCGTCGTTGCCATTGCCGCCGTTGGAGCATTCGCCTCGTGTGATCGGAAGGACGAGAAGCCTTCCGAGCCCGCACGAGAAGAGCCCCAACCCGCGCAGCTCGTCTCCGAACCTGACGCCGCGGAGACGACCGGGACGGGGGGCTACGTCGTGCCCAAGGTCGACGTGTTCGGCGTGCCGGATCAGATGCGCGAGCGGCTGGCACGGGCCTACGACACGGCCATGCAAACCCCCAACGATGCGGACAAGATCGGCGCCCTGGGTATGGCCTACCTTGCCTGTGACTCCTCCGTCGCCGCCGCGGCTTGCTTCACGCGCGCTACGGAGTTGGCACCGGACGCCTTTCACTGGTGGCACTACCTGGCACTCTCCGCGGAGAGGATGTATGACAAGGACCTCGCAATCGAAGCCTACGAGAACGCAATCGCGCGCGAAGTCGGATACGTCCCCGCCTTCATCAGGCTTGCGGATATGTTGGTGGAATCCGAACCAGGCAGAGCCGAGCCGCTTTACGCTCGCGTCGTTGAGTTGAGCAAGGACATGCCGCTGGCCCACTTCGGACTCGCCCGTTGCGCCGAACTCCAGGGCCGCAGTGAAGACGCGATCAGCCACTATCGCAAGGCCGTCGAGTTGGCGCCGGACTTCTCCGAGGCACACGGCGCCCTGGTCACGCTCCTGACCGATTCCGGAAAGTCGGTCGAAGCGCAGAAGCACATCATCGCAAGGGATGGGGGAGGACCGAAGCCGGCTCTCATGGACCCGCTGGTCCTGCGACTCTTTGCCGAGTCCCGTAAGCCCGAGAGCGACGACGCGGACCCCGCCGAGGAAGCCGAGCGGCTGATCGCAGCCGGCCGGATCGATCAGGCGGTGGACTTGCTCCAATCGCGCCTTGAAACGCATCCCGGAGACACCGCCGCGCGAAACGCCTTGGCGATCGCCTTGGGCGGCCAAGGGAACGTCGAAGAGGCGGCCGAGCACTTCACGCTGCTAATCAAAGCGGAACCCGACAACCTCTTTGTCAGGGCCAATCTGGGCAAACTCTACATGCGGGCTCGCCACTACAGGAAAGCCAGCGGTGTCTTCGACGAGCTTCTCAGTCGAGACGCCGACGACATCACCGCCCGCCAGCTTCGGGCGATGTCCCTAGTGCTCTCGGGCCACGCGGCGGAGGCCCTGCCGGAGCTTCAAGCGCTGGCAGAGCAGAGTTCCGGAATCGCCGGCGATTCCTTCAATCTGGCCCTCACGCTCGTCAGCACCGGTCAGTTCGAGGACGCGATTGCGCAGTACCGCAAGTTTGTCGGAAACTTGCCCGAAACACAGCAGAATGCCAATCCCATCCGTGTCTTCACGAACGAACTGGTCAAAATCATCGTCGACCAGGAGAAGCTCGCGACGGACAAGTCGGCCGTCTATCTCGAACCCAAACACATGATCCTCCTCGCGGACGCCCTGCTCGCCGCCGGCATGAAGCCCGAATCCGAGATCGTCCGAACGTACCCGCAAGTACTTGCGGCCGATGCCTTCTCGCTCGCGCAGGCCGGTCGACTTGACGATGCCCTCGGCTTCCTCGACATGATCGCATCCGCCGACATGGGCGGCGTCCTCCTCAGTACGAGAGGCGCGATCCTCGGCATGGCGGGCAAACCGGAGGAAGCCGCTGATGCCTTCCGGCAAGCCCTCGAAGTCAATCCCGACCTGCTCGCCGCAAAAGCAGGATTGGGCCAAGCGCTTGCCGCATTGGGAAAACCTGAAGAGGCCGAACGCCTCCTCCGCGAAGTCATCGAGAAGGCGCCCTCCGACCTGCATGCCGTGCAGACGCTTGCGATTGTGGTGGCCAGGAAGGGCGATCTCGAACAAGCCGTTGCGATTGCCCGCCCAGTCGTCGAAGCACAGCCCGAGAACGCCGGCTTCAGAGTTCTCCTCGGCGAGCTCCTCATCGGCCTCAACAAGAACGAAGATGCCATCGAACATCTCCGCAAGGCCGTGGCGATTCAACCGGCCGACGTTCGCGCTCGCTACTTGCTCGGGATGACGCTTCAGAGGACCGGCGACAGCGCCGGCGCGAAGCAACAATGGCAGGCGGCAATCGACACGGCGCCCGCCTTCATCGATCCGGTCATCGCGCTAACAGGCCTCGAAGCAAGCGAGAAGAATCACGCCGCCGCACTGAAGGTGCTCGACAAGGGTCTCGAACACGCGCCCGAATCCCCGCTTCTCATCAACGCCAAGGCCTGGGTACTGGCAACTTGCGCGGATGCCAAGTTACGCGACGGCGTTCAAGCAATGAGACTCGCCGAAAAGGCCTGTCAGCTTACGGACCAGAAGGCGCCCGAGTTTCTGGATACGCTGGCCGCCGCATACGCCGAAGCCGGCCGATTCGAGGACGCCGCCGACACCGAACGCCAAGCCATCCTTGTCGCCACGGAGGCCAAGCAGCTCGAAGTGGCTGAATCCTTCAAGCCGCGTCTCGAACTCTACGAGGCCGGCAAACCCTATCGCGAGGAGTAAGCGAAGACGCACCATGGCAGGAAGAATGTGCGTCAAGATCCACCCTACTTTCCGCCGCTGGTGCGAGAATCCCTTCTCGCACCTATCTTCTACTCTCAGTCGGGCGCATCCGAATCCCGCCGGACAAACTGCCGCACGAAATACTTGGCGGCAAGCGGTTCGCCCGTTGCCCGCTTGGTCAGATCGTTCCATGCATACAGCTTCCCGGGCGCGAAGACCTCTCTTCGCAGGTAGTCACCGACGTCCTTCCGCCCATAGAAGCTCGTCGCCATCGGGTCGTTCAGGCCCAGCACGTGCGTGGCGATGTGATGCTGAACCTGTGCCGCGAACAGATCGCCGAGCAGGTAATTGTGGTAATACACCGGAACCGTCACGATGTGGATCTTGGCCGCGTAGTCGGGCCTGCTGACATCCTCCGGCGGATTGAGGAGTTGATATTGGCGTTTCAGATCCCACCAGAGCCTACCTAGATCCTGCTCGGGGTTCCCGTACATCTCACGCTCGAACCGGACCACGACTTGTGCCCACCGGCAGAACACGAGTTTTTCTTCTCGCAGCCGCTGCCGCGCCGCACGGCACAGAGCCGCCGCCTCATCGGCCGGTAAGTCGAGAACGGGGATAAGCCAGTGTTCATTCTTGGCCATCGCACCGAACATCAGCGCGACACCTTCCGTCGTGATTCCGTGCGAGGCGCTGTGCAGGAGAAACGGCACGTCCTTGCCAATGTACTTGTCGTACACCGCGTGCCCTAGCTCGTGCAGCAAGGTATCCATCCAGTAAGGATTGGGCTTGAGATTGCACAGAATCCGCACATCGCCGGCTCGATCCATGTCCACCGCGAACGCGTGCGGAGACTTGCCCGGCTTCTCGTACAAGTCGCTACGTGCCAGAATATCCTCAACAGGCATTCCGAGGCCGGCGTAGTAGTCTCGTGCCAGCGCGAGCATGTCGCGATTCTCGAACACTGATTCGAAGGCGTCTCCCGCCTGGCCAGGCAACTCCTGGAAGTAGAGCTCGCCGAAGTGCCACGGCCTGAGTTCGCGTTCGTTTATGCCAAACCTCACTGCCATCGTGTGATCGATGGTCTTCTTGAGAGCGGCGAACGGTTCTCGCGTCAGTTCGTCGAGTTCGTCGAGCAGCCGCCAGAGTTCGGTCTCGTCGATCTCATCGAGGAACAACCTCATGGCGAAGTAATCGCGGAAGCCGAGTTGCGACGCCACTTCATTACGCAACTTCACCAACTCGCGCAGTTGCCGATCCACTTTTTGCCCTACCGCCATGTAGGCGAGCCACGCCTCGCGCACCTCTTTAGAATCGGCGGATTGGGCCACGATCCGGCGCACTTCGTTCTCGGTCCGCTCTTGCCCGGATACCACGCTGCGGTGCGTGTTGAAAAGCTGCTCGACCTCGCCCTCGAGTTTGACGATCCGCTTCTGCAAATCCGGATCGGCCTGGCCCGACAAAAAAGCACGGTACAGTCGATCGAGCATCCGCCGCAAGACGGGGTCCGTGATCTTCCCCTGCTGCCGCAGTGCCTTGAGACGCGCGAATGTCTCGTGGTCGCTGTGCAACTCGACCAGCTTGTTCCCAATCTGTTCCTTCCTCTTGAATGCTTGGTCGGAACCGGTAATGCTGGCCTCCCACCAGGCCCGCTCGGACTCGATCACCAGGGGCTTGTACTTCGCCAAGTGGGCCTCCGCCAACGCCACAAACTCCTTTGTAGCCGCGTCCGGCGTCTTGCTCTTCTTCCGTTCGCCCTCATCGCCAATCGCGTAGCTGGTCGCGATCAACGCCGCACAGGCAAGTACGCACGCGCATTTGATGAACATCTCGGTCTCCTTGTTCTGACTCCTGCCGAAAACAGTACTGTAGCACATTCCGGGAATGTCGTGTGAGCATCCCCCGACGAACCGGGCACGGCGCGGCCCACACTGGCGCACTGTCACCCAACATCGGCGGACGCGGACGCGGCGCACTGTCGTCCGCAACAGCCCACTCGCAGGCCACATCGCACAATCGACGATCTTATGGGCCGCCCTCGCTCAATGATCTGCCATTTGTCGGTGTGGCAAACAGATTGCATGTTTATGGCTGGCCAGGATCATCGGTTCTGGAGGGCCGAAATCCGCGAGTCAACCTCGGGAGATCATGCTATGAAGTCTGGCAGCCTGTTGATTGTCGTGCTTGTTTGCCTCACCGCAGCGCCTTTGCGCGGTGAAGTGCGATTGGCTCTCTCTTCAGTGGATACTGAATCCGGCGAGACCTTCTACCTGGCTGAGCGCAGCGAAGAGAATGACGACCGACTCGCAGAACGCCTGTTCGTCGTGCTTGATGCGCCGGCGGGTTGCGTCGGCAAAGACCGCACGCTGACGCTGGTGCATACGCCCGAGGACGGCGAACCGACGAGCTTTGACGCATCGTTTACGGTTGCCCTTGAGGGCCTGCAACGCGTCCTGGTTGAGTTCCCTTCGCCGCTGGCGACTGACGCCGAGTGGTGGGTGAAGCTGAAGGGCGAGTCGCCGTTGCCTGTACCGAAACGCATCGTGTTGCGCGAGACGACCGACACGGAGCAGGCCAAGCAGCGCACGAAGGCCGCCGTGCAGCAGCCGGCAGTGAGCGATCCATCAATTGCCGATGGTAACAGCCTGGGCGGAGCGTTCGTCGTGGTCCGGCCATCCACCATCGTGAAGGTGCCGCGTCATCGTATCCTTCCATTGCCAAGGCGGACCGTGCGATACGTGCGGCCGGTTCCTGTGGCACGAAAGAATCTTCGGCCGCTTGACCCGCGGAAGGTCGGGCCGGTTCGCCCGGTCCACGAGAAGGCGGCGAAGCCGAAGCCGGCAATCCGCCCCGTTGGGAAGAAGCCGGCCCGGGTGAAGGCTCGGCCCGGTCCGAGGCGAGGACCGGCGCGCGGCGGTCGGCGGCGTTGAGCTGGAAAGATGCGTCAAGACGCACGCTGCTAATCGAGTAGCACTTCGTCCTGGTAGTTCGGCACTTCGACTTCAAAGCCCAGCTTGGAACGGATCAGGCCCGCCAGGGTCTCGGCTGATTCCTCCTCGCCATGCGTGAGGAAGACCCGACGGGGTGGTTGTTTCAGGTTGCCGATCCAGCGGAGCAGGCCGTCCTGGCCGGCGTGTGCGGAGAGGCCATGGATTTGCGCGATGGCGGCCTTGACGCGGCGCTTTGAACCGTGAATCCGCACCTTCTCGGCGCCATCGACAATCTGCCTGCCAAGAGTCCCATACGCCTGGTAGCCAACGAAGAGGATCGTGCTCTCGGGGCGGGAGATGTGCTGCACGAGGTGATGCTTGATGCGGCCCGCGGTACACATCCCCGAACCGGCCATGATGATGCACGATCCCTTGATACGGTTGATCGCCTTCGATTCGCCGGTCTCGCGGACGAGCTTCATGCCGGGAAACCTCATCAACGACTGGCCGGATTCGATGATGTCCAGCGATTCGGCGTCCATGCACTCTCGATGGCGTCTGAACACGTGCGTGACATCCACGGCCATCGGGCTGTCCAGGAACACCAACAGGTGCGGGATGCGATCCGCTTCCAGCAACCTGCCAATGTAGAACATCAACTCCTGGGCCCGCTCCACCGCGAATGTCGGGATGATGACGTTGCCCCCGCGCCGGACGGTCTCATTAATGACGTCGCACAGTTGGTCCTCGACGGGCCGGTCGTCTCCGTGATTTCGCCCGCCGTACGTGGATTCCATCACGACATAATCGGCTTGATCAAACACGGACGGGTCGCGGATGATGGGCTTGTCCCATTCGCCGATGTCGCCGGAAAAGATCACGGTCCGCGTCTTGCCGCCTTCGCGGACGGTGATCTCCAGCATCGCCGAGCCGAGGATGTGGCCGGCATCGTGGTAGGTCACGCTCACATTCTCGTTCAACGCCTTGGGCTTGTTGTACGGCACGCTCTCAAACAGCGGCAACGCCTGCTCCACCTCCGCGGATGTGTAAAGCGGCGTCACGGGGTGCGGCCCCGTGCGATTCTCATGCTGATGTCGTTGCAGCTTGAACTTGGCATCCTCCTCCTGAATCCGACCGGCATCCCGCAGGACAATCTCCGCCAGGTCCTTTGATGCCGCGGTCGTGAGAATCGGCCTGTCGAACCCGTTGCCGACCAGCCTCGGCACCAGACCGCAATGATCCAGATGGGCGTGCGTGAGCAAGAGGCAGTCGATGGAGTCGGGCGCAATCGGAGACGGCTCCCAATTGCGGCCCAGGTGCGCACGCTCCTGGTACATCCCGCAATCAACGAGCAGCCGCAAGCCGCCGGCATCGAGAAAATACCGGGACCCCGTAACCTGTTTCGTCGCGCCAAGAAACTGGATTCTCATACGTATTCGCACTCCATCGAGCAGACCATGCTAGCAGAAAACGACCGACTCGCGAAGCGCACACCGCGCCCCACCGCGCTGGCGCTGCTATGCCCGGCGTGGCCCTTGCGATAACACCGCTTCCGCGAGCGGTGGCTTGCGGGGTTCGATCTGTTCACTTTCCAGATCGCTCGCTCGTTCGCGCAGGATGCTGAAGAGTTCGTCCAGCGTGTACTGCGCTCCACACTCCGGGCAGCGCGTCTGATGCAAGCCTGTGAGGTTGTAGCCGCACGCCGGACAGGCGATGACCGCATCGGCAACGCTGCCCGCGCGGCGAAGCCGTTCCGTCGCCGTCTCTCGCCAGATCAGGACGGTACTCGCCAACCAAGCAGACGCCCAGCACAACCCGCCCACGACGATCGCCAATTCGTCAAAGTAGCCGGGACTAAGATAAACGACGATCCCGCCGAGAATGAAGGCGGGTACGATCGACCAGGCGATCGCGATCAAGGTCATGAAGTACCGCCTTGGCGTCCAGACGACCTGGCGGCGCCAGACGAGCACCCAGCCTGTGACGAGCAACAGACCGGCAACGGCATCCGCCCCGTAGAATGCGGAGGTGTAGCCCCATGAGAAGGCACGATCCAGCAGATAGAAGGCGAAAATGTAGATAAGCGGAATGGTGTGCAGCAGAATCACCGCGAGCAGCAAACGCACCAGCAATCGAGACATGCAAACCTCCGGCGTGGGCGCCTCATCCCTCCCGTGGGCGCCCCATCCCTCCCGCGGGTGCCCCATCCCTCCCGCGGGTCACCCATCCCTTCAGGGGGTCACCCATCCCTTCAGGGGTGGGGGACGGACAACAAGTGCAGCGTCGCCTCCCCGCCGCCGACGGCAGCAGTAGCGTCGGCCCCCCGTGGCCGACGAGGAACACAAGTTGTTTCCCACGGCCGACCGGGGCGTCGGCCGCTACGGAAGAACCAAAGCTGCTCCACCAGGTCACTCGCAGCGCCCGTCCAACTGCAACATCGGCGGGTCCGCGTTGAGCAGGGCCTCGCAGCAATCAACGGCGTCGCCCGGTTCGTCACCGATGGCGGCAGCGCATCCCGCGCCGGCGGCGTTGTTATTCAGGTCCATCGGATCGCCGTCTTCCTGCTGCAACTCCAGCAGCAGGCCGAGCAGCAGCGCACAGTCATGCCCGCACGACGCAGCAGTTGCGGAAGCGGCGACGCAATGTTGCATGGCATCGATCCTGCACGGGTCCGTCTCGCCCGTCCGCAGTCGCCAGGCCTCGACCGCCGCGTCCGCCTGCTGCCGCACGTCAAACACGCCGCAGCCTGACACGGGCAGGAGCATGATGCAAACGATTGTGATTCGGCTTCGCATGACTGGCGGGCATTGTAGCACGCAACGCTACTTGTCGTCCGGCTTTTTGACGATCGTGTACCAGGCGAACAGGCCGGCCTCCATCACCGATGCGTATGGCCCCTCATCCCAGCCGAGCAGGTGGGCCATCTCCCGTGTCGCCTCGGTGTCAACCCGGTCGAACACAAGCACGCGAAATCCCGCCGACTCGTACTGCACCTTCGTGAAGGGGGACCGCCCGTCCGCCCAGGGAATGTACGGCTCGTCCGGTGCGGCCTCCGGTGGGCAGATGTTGTAGATCAGCACATACCCGCCGGGGTTGAGCATATCGAAGAGCGTCTGAACGTACTCCTCTTCCGGGACGCCGAGGTCCAGCAGCTTCCGCTTCTCCACCTGCCTCGCCGGGTGGACGTACCCGTTCTTCAGGACGTTCTTCGACATGAACAGGTCATAGCCCGTTCCCACGGACCGTCTTACTTCGTCGTCGGCGGGGAAAAAGCCGTGCACCAACCGGACGGACCCGACGACCCCCTCGGCGCCCTTGACCGCTCCTTGGTCGCCCGGATAGCTGTACAGCGCGCGCAGCTCGGGATCCACTTCGATCCCGACCGCCTCTGCGCCCAGGCCGGCCAACATCCTCAACTGGCCGATCGAACCATAGCCGTAGTCCAGTATCTTCGTGCCGCTGCGAACCTCGAAACCCTCGGCTGCCAGGACATCAAATGCTCGGGAATAGGCCAGCGGCGTGCCGTGCTTTGTTTTGTAATAAAACGCACCGTCGCGCGTGCGCTTCGTCAGCTTCGCCCGATGTTCGGCGTCGAGTGATTCGGCCTCGGTCTCGGAGTAGACCTCTTGCTTCGCCTGGTCGTAGTACAACGTCCGCGGGCCGATGTCCGGCAAGGACCTCGCCGCCTTCAAAAACCGTCGGGGCCAATCCTCCTTGATGAACCGCTTGAGCCGCCTCGCCTGGCTGCGGATCTCCATGACTTCAGGGCTCGCGGACTTGGCGCGCCGCTTGATTGTCTTGCCCGACTTTTCGTCCTGCTTCTCCGGAAGATCGTCCTCGGGCTGGATTGCGAACGACGCCTGCAAGGGCGGTTGTGCCGCACACCGGTCCGAAGACTGCAACACCAGCCAAGACGAAACAACAGACAACGCCACAATGGAGCTCTTCCGGATAAGCATAATGAACCCTCGATCGCCGTCGGTGGGGAAGTACCGTGATGGCAGCCACGCCACAATCAGCTGAACGATCCCGACACGCCTAACTCACGCGCTTCCCCCCCCCGGGGTGCGCCTGAACGGTGCCTCTTGACGCATCTACTTCCCGAAACGCCACCAAGACTTACGCTCCTGCGGCGCCATCTCTTCGGGCAATTCCCCCGCGTGCTCGAACGGGTCGGCCGTCTCCCTCAGCCAGCGACGCCAGGCCGCCGGGTCGTGGTGATGCGTGGTGCCGGTCAGGACGATCAGCGAGTCCTCCGCGGCATGCTGCAACGCGAAATCGTCCTCGGATTCCAGCACCTCCACCAATACCGATGGAATCGGGCGCTGTGTGAAGTAGCCAAGCATGTCGACGGTGGTCAGGCGCACGCCGCGATCCTGATCCCGCTCAAGCCGATCCAGCAGGGCCTCCACAATCTCCTGACGCTGTGACTCCTCGAAGGCATAGTCGCGCACGATCACTTGGAGGAGCTTTGCCGCTTCACACCGCACCGGACCCGGCGCGGGCCGAACGTCGCCCAGTCGCTCGTCCGAACTCTTCAGCAACTTCAACGCCGTTGGGACACAACTCGAGTCCGCCGCACCACACATCGCCCGAATCGCAGCGCGACGCACCATCGGGTCCGTATCCGTCCGGGCGACAGTGTCGAAAACCTGCATCGCCCAGGAGCTTGTCGCGTCGTTGCTTTCCGCCAGACCGACCACGCCCTTGCGACGCTCGTCCGGCGTCGGCGCTTCCAACGCCATATCGAGCCACGCCTGACTGCTCCGGCGCTTCAGAGACCAGCGGTGATTGGAGGATGAGCACCCCGCCAGCACGACCAATGCAAGCAATGCCGACAGCATCGCACCGGGTGCCACTGGCGGCTTGCCCGCCAGTGTTTTGTGCGTAATCGCGCGCAAGATCGCACTGGCAGCAAGCTGCCAGTGGCACACACCCAGAGAAACCACCACCGGGACGCCTGTGCCACACCTAGGTTGCGGCCAAAGTTGTTGCCGTCGATCCCTCAATCCCTCAGCCCCTCAATCCCTTGATCCCTCGATCCCTTGGTCCCTCGATCCCTTGGTCCCTCGCTCTATGCGGCAGTCGTAACATCACTCGAAAAGAACTGCTCCGGAGATATCCACGTCACGTCCACGATCGGATGATCGAGAAACCGTTGCCCCAACTCACGGAATCTTTGCGGATTGTCGCTCACATAGCAGTGCAGCCCTCCCCCCGACGTCCCATCCGCCAGCGCGTCCCGGGCTCGCAACTTCTCGACCACCACCAGGGCGGTCTGCTCGCCGGAATCCACGAGCGCGATCTTCGGGCCGGCCATTGCGGCAATCGCCTGCTTCAACAATGGGTAATGCGTACAGCCCAGCACGATCACACTCGGATCCAAACGGACAATCGGATCGAGGTAATCGCGAACGACCGCTTTCACGATCCCATCTTCGCAAGGCCGGCCCTCCTCGACCAGCGGCACGAACAGCGGGCACGGCTTTTGCACAACGCGGGCCTGCGGATCGTATTGCTTCATCGCCCGACGATACGCGTCCGACGCGATCGTCGCCTCCGTCGCGATGACCGCAATCGTCCCGCCGCGCGCCAGGCGCACCGCCTCTTTCGCGCCCGGCTCCACCACGCCGCAGGTTGCCACCGGCAGGCTGTCCTTCAACTCGGGCAACGCCGCCGCGCTCGCGGTGTTGCACGCGACGACGATCATCTTCGGGTCGAACCGCAGCAGAAAATCGCAGTCTTCTCGTGCGAACCGCGTGACCGTTTCCGAGCTCTTGATCCCGTAGGGAACTCGCGCGGTGTCACCGAAGTACACAATATTCTCGCCGGGCAGACGACGGCGAAGCTCTCGCACGACCGTCAGGCCGCCAATGCCCGAATCGAAAACGCCAACGCATCGTGCGTCACCTGCCATCGCGATCCTTCCCTGGCAATGTCTTTGTCTGCGCGGGTCCTCCCGTTGCAGACGGCCTCAACATGATATCGAGAACGTGCCCGTTGCTCAAAACTGCATTCCTGACGTGAGAGCAGGCCCAACCGAGCCCCGAGCGCAAGCGAGCGGGTCCGCCAATCCGAGCCCCGAGCGCAAGCGAGCGGGTCCGAAGACCTGCGGTTTTCCCGTGAAGACCCCGCGCTCGCGCTTGGGGCTCGGATCTGACACGCTACTCTTTCCCGCCTCTCTGGATACAATGTCCCCCACGAAAGGAGGTGCCCTTATGTCCAAGGGATACCTACAACTCAGTCTCTCGATGCTGCTCCTTGTCGGGTTTGTCGGCTGCAAGGCCCAGGATAAGGAATCCGCTCCACCGAGCGCCGCCGAACCTACACCAGCTGCGAAGCCCGCCAACGTCGCGAAGCCTGCCAAGACTGCCGCGCCCGTCGAACCGGCCAAGATCGCCGCAATAACGGACCGAGAGGTCGAAGCCGGCTGCGGCATGTGCATCTTCAAGATGGCGGGCGTCACAGGCTGCAAGCTCGCCGTGAAGATCGACGGCAAGCCGTACCTTGTCGAAGGCTCAGACGTGAACGCCCACACCTCAGGCCTCTGCGGCGTAAGCAAGAAGGCCGTGGTCTCCGGCAAGATCAAGGGCAATGTCTTCGTCGCGACGAGCTTTAAGCTGTCGGAGTAACGAACATCGAGCGAGCGTAGCGTCGGCCGCCTGTGGCCGACGTGAACGACTGAAGCGTGTCTCCGCGCGCACGTCGGCCGCGCGGGAGCGACGCCACATTTCCCGGCTCCGGAGCGCCCCGCCGAAACTGTGGCGGACTCGATCCACTGCGGAAGAGGTCGGTTCGCTTGTACGGAGCAGCTTGCCTTGGTAGAATTCTCACCGAAGGTCTTGTAAGTAAGAGAAACCCTGGAAGGACGAACACGGAGAACAATCGCGATGAGAGACGCCAGGAATGGGAATCGTGGACAGGTAATGTCAAACATCGTATCGCGGGCGATCGTCGGCCTGCTGTGCCCCTTGCTGCTCATCACCGGCTGCAGCGAGGTCGCTCAGGGCGAGAAGACCAAGAGCGCCATGTGCAGCAGCGACGTCACCTGCGATGGCGACCGAGTCCGCTATGCCGGCGTTGACCTGCCGAGAATCGGTTTCCTGGTTGACGGCCAACTGACCTGCTGCATGGAATCCGCCCAGCGGCTGGCAAAGGGGGATCCGTCGAAGATCGCGTATGTCGTCGCCGGAAAGAAGTGCAAGAACCTCGAGGAGGCGCAGACTGCTCGCTTGAAGGTGCTTGAAGAGTACTACGCGGATGTGCTCACGATCAAGCACGACGCGGACAAGCCGATGCCATACCGTTTGGCTGCATTCGGTTTCAAGACTGAGGACGAAGCCCAAAAGGCGGCAACGTCGGCCCGTGCGGCTGCGGATAAGGTGACGATGCCCAGCGTCGTCGGTGAGCAGGCGACACCGGACGAGACAGTCGCCAAGACGCGACTGATCGAGGCGAAGATCACGACGGCTTTCGAAGTGCTAATGAAGGCGACAGAAGGCTAGTTTCGCGTGTCTTGTCCGTCTTCTCGACGCACGAAGAGATAGAAGACACACACACAAGCCCACGGATCGCAATCCCGTGGGCTTGTGCCATTAGACCTTCACCGTACGCCCGTCCCGCATCACTCGCCGCCGGAGGCTTCTTCCAGAATCTTCTGAAGCACGGGGAGGTCGTCGAGCGTGAAACGGGGCACCCACCTCCCGTTCACGTAGATCGTGGGAACGCCCTTGGGAATCACGCGCTTCCCGAGCTTCGCCTCGTCGGCGATTCGTTGTCCGATCTCAGGTCGCTCCATCGTCGCAAAGATCGCGTCGGCGTCGAAGCCCATCTCGATCGCGGCGGCACGCAGGGTATCATCGCTGAACTCCTCCTGGTGTCCAAGCAGCCAGACGTGCATCTTCCAATAGCCGTCGAGCCCGCCGAGTTCACCCGCCGCTTCGGCTGCCTGGGCCATACGACAGGCAAGCGGATGGATGTCCCGCGTGACAACCGGGTTGCACGCCTGGTTGAACGGATAGTGCCGGAACCAGTATCGAGCGTCGTCCCGGCCCGCGATAAACTCGCGGATAATCCCATCCGCCTCGGCCGTGAACTGCTCCTCATAATCACCCCAGACAACGATGTCGAGCTTCGCGTCCGCCGGTCCCCGCGCCCACGAGCGTGCGGCGGGCGGTTGACGGCGCTTCTGCTGCCAGCGCCAATCACCGATGCACTTCTCGAGGGCCGTGGGCGGATGGTCGTTTGCCGACGTGAGGGCCGGAGGGTTCTGCGCCGCAATCGCCGCCACCGCCCGCGGTATCGCGTTCTGGGCAAACACGCCCCGAAGTTGTTCGCCGTTGATAAAAGCCATCGGCGTGTAGTACAGGCCCAGGGCGATCGCCTCCTCGATATCCGCTTCGACGGGCGGAAGCGTCTTGTCGCTCATCATCACCTGGACGAACTCCTGTGGATCGAAGCCAAGCTCGACCAGCCCCGGCGGCAGGGTCTCGTTCGTGAAGAGGCCCGTGTGGTCGAAGAGCCAATGGTGCATCCTCCAGAAGCCCTCGTTGCCGCCGAGGATGCCCGCGGCCTCCGCAGCCCGCGCGGCCCAACAGGCGTTGGGATGCAGGTTCTGGGTCTGGAAGTGCCGGTTGCAGTCCGTACACATCGGGAAGTGCTTGATGGACAGCGATACGTCGTCGCGATCCTCCATCATCTTGCGGACCTCCGCCTCGATCCTGTTGCAGTCCACGCACTGATAATCCGTGAACATCACGAGTCGGACCGGCGCCCGCTCCGGCCCAAGGCGCCATCGGCCCGTGAAACTTCCTTCGGGTGGTTCGTCCCCCTGCTGATCGGGCGTTGCACTGGCGGACGATGCCACTGACGTGTCACTACCGGGGTCACCCTGGGTTGTGCTCGCGGGCTCGGTCTCGGACGCGTCGGTGGGTGCCGATGAAGTCTCCAGAGCCCGGGTCGAATCCGCCGGTTTCTCATCGCCGGGAGATTCGGTCCTGCCGGCGTCCGCGGCGATGATGTCCGCGACCGATTCCTGCAATTCCTTCTCCTGCTTCGCCTCGACAACCCGCTCCTCACGGCCTTCCACAATCAGCAGGACGGCGAGAACCACGACAAACGTCGAAGCGACCACCGCAATCGGCCTAAGCGACCTCGCGCGCGACCGGCGGGAAAACTCCACCATCAGCCAGAAGCCGAAGTTCCCCGCGTGCGACCAAAGGCAATAGCTGCAATGATGTCCCTCGATGATGATCACGAGCACGAAGCCCAACGAAATCAACGCCCCCAAACGCACCAGATTGCGAAGCGCCTGCGGCAGGCTTTTGCGGACAAACGGCCAGGCGACTAGCGCCCCCGTGAAATAGGCGAACCCGAGAAACGACACCGGCCACCCCACGATGGGTACCTTACCCCACACGCTCGCGGCCGCCTCGGCACAAGGGCTCCCCTCGCCGCATCCCGGCAGACTGATTCCCCCGAGATGATCGAGCACCAACATGCCTGACATGATGACGGCCAACACCAGGCAAAGCAGCCCGACAATAAAGACGCCCAAGCTAACAGATGACGCCTCCGGACCGGGATTGGGCGCTGCATGGTTTGGCGTCGGTTTCTTCTGCCGTCTGTTGTGCGAGCGTTTGGCCATCGAATACTCTTGTAGGATTCACACACCTCGTGCCAAGCGGGCACCCGTCTCACGACGACGAGGTTCATCACAATATAGCCCGGGCCGCGGCTCTGGCAAAGGCACGGCGCGTAGCGGACCGTGCACTGCACGGCATTGGCCCGTTCTATCGCTCGTGACACGACCCGATTGCCAAGCTCGTTACAAACCGGTTACAGGCGGTACAATGATGTCGGTAGCAGAGCGGGCTAGGCGACCGCTCGAAGCCTCGCGCTTCGGGAGGAAAGTCCGAACTGGATAGGGCGCGGTGATGGCTAACGGCCACCGGCAGTGATGCCCGGGAAAGTGCCACAGAAAACACACCGCCGATGGGCCCGCCCTCGGGCGGCGTCACAGGTAAGGGTGAAATGGTGCGGTAAGAGCGCACCGCGCGGCTGGTGACAGTCGCGGCACGGTAAACCCCACCGCCAGCAAGCCCGCATAGGCAGTGAGTGATCGGCTTCGGCCGGTCCGCGAGGTGGCCCGCTTCGCCCCACGCTGCGGGTAGGGTGCAAGAGCCGACGGGTAACCGATCGGCCCAGATAGATGGTCGCCGCCTCCGCCTTGGCAACAAGACGAAGGAACAGGATTCGGCTTACAGGCCCGCTCTGCTGCTCTTTCTGTTCGCGAGGCTTGCCCGCAAGGCGCCCCCGGCGCCCGCAAGCCTTACATCACGCAGGACGTACGCGAGGGCTCGATGGACCAAACGCTCGGCGATGGCCACGACACAACCCGCAACGACGAATCGACTCATCGCGCATTCCAACGCCATCCGTCCGACCGGACGTATGCCGCCCTCCATTGGGTCTTCATGGGGCTCATCGCCGCGGTGCTCTGCTACGGCTTCGTCTTTGCGCGATACATCGACACCCCGCGGGCCGTCGGGTTTCGGTTGATCATCCTGCTCATCCTCCTCTTCAACGCACTCTGGTGGACAATCGCCGACAGGCGGTTTGCCCGCCACGTTCGATCTTCACGACGGTCCCGCGCGCTGCGGCTGGCGGTGCTCGTGTTCTGCATCGTGCTAAACGCTCCGATCCTGTTGATGCTGTTGGACGGCCGGCCACTGTCGCTCGTGCAAACACCGACGTGGTACGCGGCCGCGGTCACGTTCTGGCACCTCTGCCTCGTCGCGGCAATGCCGATCGTCGCACTGCTCCGCCTCGCCGGCCTTACCATCCTATACACACTCCGCCGACTACGTTTCCGGATCAACCGCGGGCGCGACAGCGTTGCAGAGTCCGGATGTTGCGCTCGCCCAGATGACGGTCGCTCTGTCATGCCCCCCCGCTTCGTCAACGACGATTCGCACGATCCCGCCCGCCGCGCATTCCTGCGGACAGCCTTCGCAACAGTGCCGATGGCCGCCGTCGTCGGGGCGACCGTCGCATCGCAACGGCAGCAGCAGCACCTACAGGTCAACCGCTACGCCCTGGATGCCCCCTGGCTACCCGCGCGACTTCGCGGCCTGACGATCACGCACATCTGCGATCTTCACGTGGGTCGGCTCTATCGCCCGTCGATGCTGCCACGATTGGTTGACGCCGCGAATGAGTTGGACAGTGATTTGGTCGTCGTCACAGGCGACATCGTGGACAACTCGAACGACATGCTCCCGCCCGCGATCGACGCCCTGACGCAAATCTCCCACCGCCACGGCCTCTTCGCCTGCATCGGCAACCACGACCAGATCGACAGCCGAGCCGACTTCATCCGCTACGTCAGAAAGCACATGCCCCTGCTCATCAACCAACGCCGCGTGATCGAGATCGGCGGCGAAAAGCTCACCCTGGCCGGCCTCGATTACCCATTCGCCCGCCACCGCGCCAGTGCCGCGTCCAGCTCGAAGGTCTCACGCCTCCAAGAAACCTCGCGGCAGCAAACCGTAGCGTCGGCCCCCCGTGGCCGACGAGGAATACCAAGTGGTTCCCAACGAGTGAACGACGACCACAAGGAAGTAACGCCTCCCACCGCACGAGCCCCATATGCTGAAGACGGAAAAACTCTCGACGAGGAGAACATCGCCCTCGCGCTCGCCGGGCACGACATCCGACGCGACGGCCCGGTCATCGCCCTGGCCCACCACCCGCACACCTGGGACGCACTCGCTGCCGCGAACGTACCCCTCACCCTCGCCGGCCACACCCACGGCGGCCAGCTCATGCTCACCGCCCCCGGCGAGCGCCCGGACATCGGCGTCGGCCGACTACTCTTCCGCTACACCCGCGGCTTCTACCGCCGGGCGGACACAACCCTCTTCGTCAACAGCGGCGTAGGCAACTGGTTCCCCCTCCGCCTCCGAGCCCCCACCGAGATCGTTCAAATCCGTTTGGTCTAACAGCCACGCGGAAGCCCAATCCCCAATCGTCATGCCCCGTCATTCATGCTGGAGCGAGAATCCCTTCTCGTTCCTCGCCCCGAATGGGGCGGTGGACATGCTGGAGCGAGAATCCCGTCTCGTTCCTCGCCCCGAATGGGGCGGTGGACCGTAGCCACGGGTGGAGCGAAGCGAAACCCGTGGAAAACGGTTCTCGAAATGAGCATCCCGCCCCGGATGGGACGGCGGGGTGGCATGGGTCAACTTGTTGACCCGTGGTCGGGCGGCCCATCTCCTTTGGGGAGGTGGGAAAGGTCTCGATGATGCGACGACGCGAAGCCCGACCGGCAAGACAAACTCCGGCAAATACCGGCAAATCTCACTTTTTCCGGTGGAATCCGGCGCGCGGCCACCACGCTTCACGGTGTGTGTGGGGCTGCACGGCTTACGCGCCGGCGGTGACCGGCGATCGGCGCAAGACCGCCTCGGACATCGTGTGGCGGCTGACGGGGCCCTCGTCGTGTCGATGCTCGGGACCCATCCCCTCCCACAGATCGACGACTTTGTAGCCTGGAAACAACGTCGTGAGTTCGCCGGGCCTCAAGAACGTTCGCGCGCTGCCACGCCCGTCCGTGTACGAGCCGGGGCCGGTCTCAGACCACTCTCGCTTGTACTTCTCGTACAACGGGTCCCCCGTTGTGAAGCAAGTGACGAACACCAATCCGTCGGCGGCGAGCCAGACGTTCACACGTTGCAGAAGCACATCGATCGATTCCCGGGACAGGATTTGGAGCATGCCGAAGAGCAATACGGCGCCGTATGACTCGACCTCAGGCGAGAAGGCCTCGAAGCCGCACGTGTACGTCCGCATGGGAAGATTGTCGGAGGACGCCGCAGCCGAGACCACGTCCATCCCCACGCGCGAAGGGTCGATGGCATCCACGCGCAGCCCCATTCGCGCAAGGAAGAGTGCGTTGCGTCCTTGGCCGGCCCCCACGTCGAGGATCGGCCGGTCGCGCGCGAGCAATCCCTGGTGCTTCAGCAGCAGCGCCTCGGGTTCGCTCCCAAAGTAGTCCTTCTTGCCGCGGTATAGATCGTCGAAGTCCATCGGCCCGCGCGACCTCCCATTCCGGATTGACCCGGATCGACAGAGAAGCCTATCGCGCCGGCCCCAGGGTCACAAGCGGTACACTCGCCGGGTGACAGAAAGTAGCCTCGGAATGTCGAACGTAGCGTTCCACCGCACGGCACAAGGCAGGCGGCCGACACGCTCAGTCGGAGGCAATCGGCAACGACGACGCCGCGGTCGCCACGGCCGTCATCTCCTCGTTGTCAAGCACTTTGTTGATGTCGAGCAGGATCTTGACCTCCTCGCCGACCTTGCCCATCCCCAGGATGAACGAGGTATCCACCGATGCACCCAGCGCCGGGGGCGGTTCGATCGCGTCACTCTTGATATCGAGCACTTCACAGACCGTATCGACGATGATGCCGATCTCCTTGCCGACATCTACGACGATGGTACAGGTTTGCTCCGTGTGCTCGATCTCATCGAGGCCGAACTTGAGGCGCAGATCCACCACCGGGAGGACCTTGCCCCGAAGATTGATGACGCCTTTCATGTAGTGCGGCATCCGCGGCACTGCGGTGATATCCATCAGCCCGTTGATCTCGCGGACCTTGAGGATCTCCACGCCGTATTCTTCATCAGCAAGCTTGAACGTGAGGTACTTGCCGCCCGCGGACGTGCCAGCCTGGTCCATGGAAGCGGTGTATGTATCAGGCTGCTCTATCATTGCCGTTGCCATATCGCTATCACCTTTCTCGAAACGGTCGGCTTCTCATGCGCCGGCATTTGTGGCCCAGCGCAGCGTGCCGTGCACCGCCGCGCCGGGCCCCATCATGCTATCTGTCACACCGCATCAGAAGTCCTCCATGGACCCCGACGCTGCCGACTTGTTCGCCTCCGCGAGTTCGCTGTCATCCAAACTCATGAATGCCTCGGCGGTGTTCCCGCATGGGGCGGCAACGTGTTCCGGCTTCGCCATCTTGTCCCCCTTGAAATGGGCAACCTTGACGTCGAAGTGCTTCTTCTTGCCCTTGCCCGCGCTGGCAGTCACGGACGAGGTGGAAGTCCCGTTTTGGCCGCTCGCTCCGCCGACCATCACCGACAGTTCCTCCACCATGCTCTTGACCGTCTGGGCCTGGGCAGAAAGTTCCTCCGCCGCCGAGGCCGACTCTTCCGCGCCGGACGCGTTTTGCTGCGTCACCTTGTCCATCTGGCTCACGGCCGTGTTCACCTGGTCCACGCCCTGGGCCTGCTCCTGAGACGCCTTCGATATCCCGTTGATCAAATCCGTGACCTTCGTCACGTCGTTGACAATCGCACCCAACGCCTTGCCGACATCGCCGGCTACCTGCGTGCCCTCGCGAGCCTTGTTGACCGAATCCTCGATCAACTCCGTCGTCTCGCTCGCGGCCTTGGCGCTGCGCTGGGCCAGGTTGCGAACCTCGTCCGCGACCACCGCGAAGCCCTTGCCGTGCTCGCCCGCACGCGCCGCCTCCACCGCCGCGTTGAGCGCCAACAGGTTCGTCTGGAACGCGATCTCCTCGATCACCTTGATGATCTTGCTGATCTTGCCGGACGACTCGTTGATGCCGGTCATCGCCGCGTTGAGCTGGCTCATGGTCGAATCGCCGCTCTGCGCGGCGGTCCGGGCCTGGTCGCTCAGCTCGTTGGCCTGCTTGGAGTTCTCGGCATTCGTCCGCGTCATCGCCGCCATCTCCTCCAACGCGCTGGATGTCTCCTCCAACGATGACGCCTGCTCGCTGGCGCCCTCGGCCAGTTGTTGACTGGCGCTGGACACCTGCGCGGCCGCGTCGTTCACCTGGTCCGCCCCTTCATTAAGGCCGGTGATGATGCGGGTCAGCGTCTTGACGATCCCGCGCGAAATGAAGAACGCGAGGAACGCCCCGAGGATGATGGCGACCGCGCCGACGATCGTCACGTTTCGCTTCGTGCCCTGGGCGGCGGCCAACATCGCCTCGTCCGTCATCACGTTGGCCTTGACTTCCTCACGAACCTTGTTGAGCAGATGCTGAACCTTCTCCAGGTTCGGCTTGGTCTTGGAAGCGAAGACCCGGTTGGCCTGGTTCGCACCGTCCAAGGCCCGAGTCGCATGATGCCGACATTCCTGAAGTGCGACACACGTGCCGTCCAGCGCGGGGAGCGTATGCTGCACAAATACTTCCTTCGCCTGATCCTGCGCGTCAATAACGGCCTGTTCCGCCGAAACCGCCGCAAGGAAGTGGTTCGCCACCTCGTCCATTGCCACCACAGTCTCGTCGTTGTAGACCTTGCTCATGGTGGCCCAATCTTCGTCGTTCATCGCTTGCTTGATCTTGATGGCCGAAGCGTGCAGTTGTTCGTGCGGCGCTCGGCAGGCGTCCAGCGCCTGCTTCAACGCTGGGAACGTCTCACACCATTGTTTGCACTGCTCGCCGGCCAGGAACTTCCCAAACGCGCACTGGGTCGGGTCCGTTTCGACCTGGAAGTCCTTGTTCCTTTGGACACACGCGCGGCAGACCGTACCGGCCCAGCGACGGTGATCGTCCAACCGATCTTTCAGCACGTCGATTAGTCCGGGGTGGCCCTGTTGCCACGCGTCCTGGATTGAGATCGCTGACGCGTGCAGTTTGTTGTGGGGCTCTTTCACGCTGTCGATTAGTTGAGCAAACTCGGGGTGCGCCGATGTCAGCTTCTGAACGTACTCCCCGGCCAGCCACTTCCCGAACGCGCATTTCGTCGGGTCTGTCTCGACGTCCAGCGTCGGCTTGTTTTCCAAAAACAGCTCACGCACCTTGTCAGCCCAATTGAGATGGTCGATTTCGCGGGCGCACAGCGTGCCGGGCAATGACGCATCGGCCTGCTTGAAATGCTCGCCGATCTCGATGGCTGACGCATGCAGATCGGCGTGGTACTTCTCGATCTCCTTCAACATTGGGGCAATCGATGGAACGGCCGCCTCGGCTTCCTTCCGTTCCTCACCGTAAAGCCACTTTCCGAAGGCACACAGGTGATCGTCCGTCTGGACCTCCAGTGTCGTCACACTGGCATCCGTCAAGAGCGCGCTGACATGGTTGGCCCAGTTGAGGTGATCCACCTCCTTCTGGGCGAGGTTGCCGTCGAGCTTGTTCCCCGTGATGACCTCGGAGGCGTTGGTGACAATGCTGCCCACGCCGGTGTAGGACAGCGCGCCGACAGCGGCCAGCAGGATCATCACCACGCCAAAGCCCAGTCCAATCTTCTTGCCGATCGTCATGCCCTTGAACATCGATTGTCGCTCCCTGCTCTTTCGGCGTGCACAGCCCGCGCAGCACGCACCTGGGCACCTAATCAGCCGGCCAACGGGCCGGCCATATGAGAACTTGGTCGGCTCGGCGCTGGGGAGAGATTAGTTCAGAAGCGGGACATCACGCCCGGCCTGGCGTGTCGTCGCCCCCCGGCCGAGATGGCATGTTCATGCCATACCTGGCATCTTGACGCTCTCAGCGGTTACGAACTCCAGGCCGGTGTCTTGCCGCTGAACAGCTCGTTTCCAGGGCGATGTTGCCGCCGGCGCTGCGGACGGCATTGGCTGGGTCGAAGTGGTTCAAGAAGCCGGAAAGCGCCGTGCTTCCCGCCCAAGCGAGCAGGTGGAGGAATCCGGTCAGGTGATTCGAATTGCGCTATCCACGGTATTGCGCGCGGATGATTTCGCTCGCCTTGTTGGCGGCAAGATCGAGCGCGCCGAGCGCCTTCGACGCGGCGGCCCGCAGGACCAGGTCGCCTTCAGTCATCGTGAACTCGATAAGCTGCTGGACCAAGTCGTCGGTGCCGAGGAGGTTGCCGTTGTGCCTGGCCGACTCGGCAAGCGCAGCGAAGGCTGCGTTTCGCTCATCGGGCCCGCGTTGGTCGCCCAGGGCCGTCCGGGCGATGGCCGCCTGGGCATCCTTGCTCGACGCGAGGGAGAGAGTCCGCGCACACTTCATCCGAAGGACCTCGGACTTGCTGCCGGAGAGGCTGGTAATCAAAGCGGGAACTGCTTTCGAGAAGTCGAACGCCTTGAGGTTGCTCTGGCCGATCTCCCGGAGCACGTCCGCAGCGTTGAGCGCTAACTCGAGCGACAGGTCTCGATCGAGCTTCTTGAGGCCCAACGCGCTGCCGGCGGTCCCGATCTTGGTGAGGATGTTCTTCTCGATCATCGCCGGGTCGCCAAGGTCGAGCACTTCCGCATCGAGCGGCTCAACTCCGACTGCGGAGGAGGCAATGCGCTGGGCTTCCGAAAGGGTCTCCTTCCCGATAACGAGGATCGGCGTCGCGCTCGTTTCGACCTTCTTGCGGAGCACGCCTACGGCCTCGACGGCGCTCGGCTGCCGCGTGTCGGCGGCAAGCAGGATGACGTCGAAGTTCGTGAGATGGTCCTTCTGGCCGTTCTCGAGGGCCGCGTAGAGATTCTCGCCGATCGCACAGTCAAAGCCTGCCGCCCGCATGACCGTCTGAAAGCCGTTCGCGACCTCGATGTCCGCGTCGACAATCAGCACGGCTCTTCGGCCCGCGTGCGTCAAGGCCTCCGCGAGCACCGCCACCACGTCCTCGGCACCTGCGAATCGCTCGGTCGGCAGCGCGGCGCCCAACGCGAGGGCCGCCTTCACGCGAACCTGGCGATTGGGAAACGCCAGCGTCTGAACCAGCGGCTGCCTCGCCTCGCCGGTTCCGACGAGGCTCCTGCCGCCGGCCGTTGCGCGGAGCGCGGCGATCGCACCCAGCGCCACGCCGGGATCGCGGTCTTTCACGGCTCGGGCCAGGACCATGTGGTTGTACTTGGGACCGGCGGCACGGGCGAAGTAAATCGACCGCGGGAAGCCCTCCGGCCGAGTCCCGTCCTTCGCCGCCAGCGGGCTCGGTTCGCCGCTCTCGACGTCCAACCCGAGCTTGGCTTCACGGCGGAAGTTCGCCGCGAGCCACAACGCGATGGCCCCGTCGTTGGCGGCGTCGGCCTTCAAGGCCTCTTCACAACATCGCATCGCCATGACGTCCGCGAAGATCTCCGCGGGAACTTCAATCAATCGCAGCTCATTGTCCCGCAGGTACCAGATATTCGCGGTGGTTTCTCTCGGGTCTGCCCTGACCGAATCCGCGCCGTTGTAGTAGTCCTCAGCGAGCTGCGCGAACAAGGCAGACACGCTCCCGCCGCCCTTGCCGATCATCGTCATTGCCTGCTTCGCAGCCGCGCGGACCGCCCCGGACTGTTCGGAATCTTCGGCCAGCTTCGCCAGGTACGGCAACGCCTGGGAATATCCGATCCCAGCCGCTGCATTGATGAGCTCGATATTCGTTACGTCGCCTTTCATGCTCAGGGCGACGCACAGCGGATTGAGCGCCGAACGGCTGAGTTGCGGGAAGACCTTGATGACGGCCGCGTGGAGCGCGCGGCTGTCGGGATTCTGGAGGGCCTGGATCATGTGCGGCACAGCGTATTCGCCGGAAGCCTTGAGGGCATTCGTGGCGTAGTAAACGTTCTGGGGCGTACCGCCCAGCTTGGCGATGTTCGCTGTGATCTCGAAAGGATCCATGCGGAGCCGGCGTTCTCCCTCGTTCAACAGCTCGAGGAACTGCTTCGCCGCGGGGCCGACCTCCGTGTTCTGAAGGAGCTTCGTAAGGATCACGTGGCGATTCTCGTTGTAACGAGACAACTCGAGCAACGCCACAGGATCGGGATTACTCTCAATCAAAGCCTCAAAATTGGCATTGGCATACTTGAACCTGCCGATCGCAGCGAAGTGCCACCCGTCCTCGGCGAGTGCCCGTTCGCGCTGTCCCCTCTTGATCTTCTCGAAAAGCCGCTTGACCGAGTTCGGCGCGTCGGCGGCGTTTGCCCAACTCTCAAGGCGAACCTCCCCTTCTCTTGCCGCCATGAGGGCGAGTCGTAAATCCGCCAAGTCCATCGCGGAGACGGATTCGAAGAGCTTGGCCGCCTGATCGAGTTCCTCGCGCTGCATCGACCGGGTTGCGTCCCGCCAAGCGATCCAGGCATCGATGGGCTGACCCACCATATCGTCGGCCGTTTCTTGGGCCGATACGGTTCCCGGAAGCGCCAAGCAGATAACCAGACCGAATCCGAGGAGTGAGCCTTTGCGAGCGGGTTGCACAATGGACATTCTGAAACCTCCGGAGGTTATCTTCGGACGAATGGTCGGGGGACTACCGCATGTTTTGGCTGGCTGTAACGCTGGTTCCCCACACGTCCAAGGGGTGGTCGGCGCTTCGGGCATCCCGCATGGGAGGCCTGTTCCTGCTTGAACCCTCAGTATACACAATTGAAACGTACGGTCAAGGTCCGAGGGGCTTGACCGCCTCTCAGCGAGGACTCGTCCCAAACCGCACAACGATGGTCCCAAAATGCCGCCCACCGCTGCGCAGGCGGTGCAAACCGCGCCGGCGACTCTCCCTCCCCACAACTTGGGTGTCCATCCGAACGACGTGAAGCCGTCTGCACGAGCCAGGCCTCTCCGTCGGCTTACGACTCGAACAGCCGCCGCTTCGCTTGCGCGAGGGCGGCAATGTGCTCCACACTGGTCCCCCTGCCGCCGCCGACGAACGACGCGCCTGCATCCACCAAGACCGGTAATCGGGAGGCAAAATCCTCGGGCGATTCTGGGTAGACTACCTCGCCATCCATGAGTTCGGGCAGGCCGGGGCTGATTGACGCCCAGATTGGAGATTCGCCGGACGCTCGCACGAGCGCGACCGCGCCGGCGACGCCGTCCGGGCTTTCGCCGCCGTCGCACCCCACGCCCGCCGCGCCTGCGTCCATGAGCGCCTCGCAAGCCTGGGGCGCTGTGACGCCCAGCGCGGTCTCGGTCCGCTCAGCGCCGCTGTCGAAGGTCATGGCGCCGATAACCGGCAGATTCGTTGTTGCGATCGCGGCTCGCACCGCGACGAGAAGCGAGTCCAGTTCCGTGAAGGACTGGCAGAGAATGCCGTCCACACCACCCGAGGCCAACGCCTTCGCCTGAGCGGCGTATGCGTCGTAGAGCGCTTGCTCCTCGATCTCATCGAGCATCAGCAGTTGCTCGACCGGGCCGATGCCGCCGAGGACGTAACGCCCCCCCGCCGGGTAGTCCGATACGGCCGCGCGAAAGAGCTCGGCCCCCCGCCGGTTAATCTCGCCGACGTCAACCTCGCCAGGGTGTCCCGATTCGGACCCTTGTGCCAGCGCGACCGCGTTGGCCCCGTGCGTGATCGTGACGAGCACGTCCGCGCCGGCGTCGAGGAATGCTTCGGCCGCGTCGCGAACAAGCTGGGGCCGAGTCAGGTTCGCTCTCTCTATTGGGTCCGAAAAAGACCACCCGCGCAGGAGGAGTTCCCCGCGGGAATCACCGGCGGCGATCAAGAGCTGGTTTCGATAATCTCCCGGAGAGAATGTCATCGGCGTGACACTCCTGAGGCAGTCAAAGTAGCGTTCGACATGCACGCCTTATATCGGAAGCAACACTGCCGCCATTACGCTTTTCAGTGCTGGTATTGTAAGAAAGTATTGGATTCTTTTCATGATCCAGCCGACTAAGGATCGAGCGGCCTGCCCCGACGGAGGCGGCCGCCGCCCAATCACGACGGCGGGCAACAACTCCCGCCGCTATGTCAACTCTATCGGTCGCCCGAGGAGGTGCTGGTGGAGGTGTGAGGTTTACCATGCACCCCCAGCGACTCTTCGGAGCGGTATGCGCTGTTACGCCGGCCCTCCTAATCGCCCTGACGATCATGCCCAGCGGATGCGGCGCAGAAGCGCTGCCCGACCAGGACGTGGCTCAAGCGGGTTCGAGCCTCTCCTACGGCGAGATGCCGCCGGTGCGAAGTCCGGTCCCGGAAGAAGAGGCGAACAACGCCTTCGAGGCCGCACAGCCCGCGACCCTCCCGGCGGCAGGCCAGATCATCATCCAGGGCGCGATTGCCAATGTGGATGACATCGACGTCTACGCGCTGGGCCCCGCCGTCGCCGGCGACCGTATCATTGTTGACGTGTCGGGGAACGGCGGCTTGAACACCGTCGCGTCGCTCTTCGACGGCAACCTCGACCTGATCGACGCCTCTGACGACCGCTCCTATTACGGCGGACAGGTCGATCCGTACATCTCGCAGGTCGTCCGGAGAAACACGTCCAATCTCTTTATCGGCATCGCGTTTTCGGTAGCGGCTCATTTCGGGTCGGGTAGCGGCGGCATCGAAGGCGGCTCGTACAGCATTACCGTCGAGCGCCAGCCGGGCAATGCGGTGATTCCCCCTGCGCATCAGTTGGTCTATCTCGACTTCGAGGGCGGCGACAGCGTGCAGATCGGACTGGAGCCCGTGGTGGTCATGCGACCGTTCTCCGCGGAGTCAATCTCCGGCCGCCTGACCGGCAAGACCGACTACATCGCCGGCCTGCTCGTGGACCACATGCGAAATGATCTTGCACCGTACAACGTCACGCTGGTCGACAGTAAACATGGCGCAGAACCGACCGAGGCGCACTCGACGCTCTTCTTCGGCAATTACAACGCCGCCTACCTCGGCCTGGCGGACAACGTCGACACCGGCAACGTAGCGGAGGTGCAGGAGGCAATCATCTACGCGGAAGATTTGGCCATGTGGGAGTACCTCCAACCCTCCGCCGACGAAGTTGCCCTGGCACTCGCGAACATCGCGGCGCACGAGTTGGGCCACCTCCTCGGGCTGGAGCACGCGGAACATGCCGGCGACCTCATGGCCACGGCCGATACCGCCAGACAAGTCCTCGAGATCGACTCGACGTACCTCCGCACGCAGCTGCAATATGATGTCTTCCCCGTCGGCCACCAAAACGGACCCGACCAACTGCTTTTGAACGTTGGCACCGGCGGCGGCGCCGGCGCCCGACTGCGCCTCGGAGAGGTAATCCACACGGGCTCGGGGGCCTGGCGAGACGACGCAGGCTTGCCGGATATCCCGATCGTGCAGTGCAGCCGATGCGCCGGTCACCATTGAGGCGGATCGTGATGGGACGCAAATGAGCGGGATTGGGACGCGCTTTTCGGAACCCAAGCTCCTGCCTGCGCGGTCGAAGAACCTCGGATTTCAGTCCGCGCTGCCGTCCGGAAACGCTGAAGTCTCCCCACGGAGAGCAACCGCGCAAGGGAGCCACTGCGCTTGAGCAGCGGATGGTCGATGGAATATGCCAAAAGACACTGCTCGAGAGCAGTGGCACACACTCGGGTGTCACCTCGTAACCTGCAGATTCAGGTATGAGGGAAAACTAATACGCGATCCGGAGGGGATCGAGGAAACGCGCGGCGAGACCGTATCGCCGTCGCGTTTCCTTCTTGCGGTCATCGAGGGGGGCAAACCTCACGACCTCGACCTTGCACGACGCGAGACCCGTGTACGGCGACACTCCCTGGCCGGGCGGCACAGTCAACTCGACGCCCAGCCGTTCGCCGACAGTGAAGTCCGGCGAGTCCACCTCGATGTAGAAGCCTCCGGAGGAGACGTTCCGCGTATTCGTCCGGAGGACCGTGGTCAAGCCTTCCCGCTCCCTGCGGCACGCCACAGGCATGTGGAGATCGATCCTTCGGTGTTCCCTGCGTTCGGCACGAGAGGACTCGTTCATCGGCTCGGTCGTATTCATATCGCACCTGGTCCTCTCCGCCGGCACTTTTCCGGCGGGGTTCTCACCCCAGTTATTCTCGGCAACACTGCGGGTCCGCATGAACATCGGGAATACGATCGTCCGAGAAGCGTCTGCTGCAGTAGGGTGCGTCCCTTGACGCACCATCTTTTTGAATGGTGCGTCAAGGGACGCACCTTACTTCCTGTCCCGCATATTTGCATGGCGATCGAATCGTTCGGTTCATCGGTTCAGAGGCGTTCCGCCAGGAGGCGTTTGAGGACCTTGCCTGTCGGGCCTCGCGGGAGATCGTCAGAGATAATCACGCGCCGGGGCACCTTGAAGCCCGCGATGTGATCGCGACAGAACTCGCGAAGAGCGATTTCACTGACCTCACTGCCGGCCTGCGTTGTGACGAACGCGACCACCACCTCTCCGCGAGACGCGTCCGCCTGCCCGATCACCGCGCACTCAACGACGGCCGGATGCCGGCTGAGGACGGACTCGATCTCACGGGGATAGACGTTCTCGCCACCAACGATGATCATTTCCTTCTTGCGTCCGGTGATCGTGATGTAACCTTCCGCGTCGACGGAGCCCATGTCCCCTGTCTTGTACCAGCCGTCCTCGGTAATGACCTCCCGCGTCGCATCCGCCTGCTTGTAGTAGCCCTGCATGACGGTCGGTCCCTGCAACCACAGCTCGCCGATCTCGCCGGGGGCCAGGGGCTTGGCATCTTCGTCATGCGCGCGAACCTCGACGCCCCTGAGCGGTTGGCCGACCGTGCCCAATCGATTCGCCCAGGGCATGTTCAAACTGACCACCGGCGCTGCCTCCGTCATGCCGTAGCCCTGCAAGAGACTGACGCCGAATCGCTCAGCGAAGTTGTCGCGCACCTCATCCAACAACGGCTCGCCGCCGCTGACGGCGTACTCGATCATCGTCATGTCTTCGTCCGGACGCTTCTTGCTCTTCAACAGAGCGGCGTACATGCTCGCGATCATCAGCGTGACGGTTATTCGTTGTGTCCGCAGGGTCTCGATCACCGTGGCGGGGTGGAAGCGCGGGATGAAGTAGACCGACGCCCCCAAGGCGACGGGCACCAGGAGCAGCGTCGTCAAACCGAAACTGTGGAATTGCGGCAGCGCCCCGAGGAAGCGGTGATCGCTACGAAGTCGTGCTTTCTCGATGCTGGCCTCGACGTCGTGCCGCAGATTCCCGTAGGTCTGGCACACGCCCTTGGGCAGGCCCGACGTGCCGGACGTGTAGAGTAGCACGGCCAGATCGTCCGCGGAGACCTTCGGAAGCCGAGGCGTCCGGCGAAGTCGCTGAAGAACCATCTCTCGTTTGAGCGGCAGGTCTTCTATGAAGACGACTTTGACACCTAGCCCCTCGACCTGCTCGGCGAAGTGCCTGATCGTGAAGAGGGTGTCGATCTCCGAGTCCGCGACTACGCCGGCCAATTCCGCCGGCTGCAAGAGGAAGTTGAGCGGCACCGCCACACGATTCGCCCAGAGCGCCCCGTAGAACGTGCCGGCAAACGCACACGACGAGGGCATCATGATGCCGACGTGACCGGCTCCCGTGGTCGTCTCGATCTTGCGCTTCATGACGGCGGCCAGACGAACCAGGTTTCCGTAGCTCAGCGAG
>JBDRKQ010000094.1:0-7733 GCA_043813895.1 Planctomycetota bacterium | reverse complement strand
CCTGAACAACACGGAGCAGGCCTACTGGTCGCTCGTGGCGGCTCGGCGAGACGTGGTGATCTCAGCCGAGCTTCTCGCGCACGCCGTCCACACCTACGAGCAAGTGGAGGCCCGAAAGGACTTCGACGCCTACCAAACGCTCCTCTTCCGCAGCGAGGCGAATGTCAAGCAACGCGAGTTCGAGTACATTGACGTGAAGAACCGCGTACGCAACGCGGAGGATCAGCTTCTGAACTTGCTCAACGATCCCGAGCTGCCGCTTTCGGCGGACTACGAGATCATCCCATTGGACAGCCCGACTGTCGTTCCCGTCGTGCGAGACCGTTACGCGGCGGTGGAGACGGCGTTGCAACGCCGTCCTGAGATCATCCAGGCGCGACGTGGCGTAGACGTTGCCCGCATCAATCTGGGCATCGCCAAGAACCAGGCGTTGCCCACGCTGGACGTGATCTACCGAATGACGCTCAACGGGTTGGGACCCAGTTCGGACCGCGCCTTCGACGAAATGACCGGCGGGAACTTCATCGATCAGTACGTCGGCGTGGAGTTCGGCTGGAACTTCGGCGAGCGTGGCGAGCGGGCGGGTATTCGGATCGCCGCCCTTCAGCAATCGCAGGCTGTCTTCGGGTACAAGAATGCCCTGGACGGCATCATCACAGACTGCCGCGTCGCGCTGCGGAACATCGAGACGAACTACGAACAAATCGGCCCCAGCCACCAGGGCGTGATTGCGGCCTCCGAGAACCTCCGTTCCTTGCAGGAGCGCCAGGAGCGCAAGAGTCCGGCCGAGTTGGACACAATCCTCAGCGCGCAGACCGCGCTCGGACAGGCGAGGCGTGCCCTGCTCCAGGCTGTCATCAACTACAACGCAGGCATTGTGGACGTGGAGCGTGCCAAGGGCACGCTTCTCGAATACAACAACGTCGTCCTTTCCGAGCAGCCCTGAGCGGAAAGGGAAGACGGCCTGAGCAGCCTGGGTGCCACTGGCGGCTTGCCCGCCAGTGCGTGTTCGTTCGCGCGGGGAGATACCCACTTCACTGCCTGCGCGATAGACTGCCCTTTCGTTACGTGTATTCTTGCCCGCCCTGGCTGATGATGGAAGGAAGAGCCGCGGACTGCAGTCCGCCCGGCTGCTCGCGGCGTGTGGCCGTTGGTGTCTTCGGGGGGCCGCGCGGGCTGAGGCCCGTAGCTCTCCTGCCACGAATGTTCAGGCGATCGGCAACGCGGCGTTTGACAGGATCCTGGCTCCGGTGATGTTCTTAACGCACATTGGCACATTCGGCATGGCCGCCTGGAAGCTGCCGGCGCTGGGCGTCAGTTCCATTCTGCCGGTCGCGTCGATGTTGTCGGCGCTGTTGGCCTGCTGCGGATGGATGATCGGCCTGTTTCGAAAGGTCGACGACCGGCCCGGGCCGACGACACCGACAGCGACCGCCTGCTTCACCTCGTCATTGGTCTTCGGGGCGTGTGCCGTCATCCTCGTAACCTGCGCGCTGACCCTTGCGACATGGCTGCGTTTGACTGCCCCGGGACACCCGGCTGCCACACTCGCGTTCGACGGCGTCTGGATTCTGCTCGCGTTGTTGCTCGCCGTGTCACTTGGGATGGCGGCCGGCTTCAAGTCTTGGCAGCCTGTGCTGTTGCTGATCCTGCTGGCTTTGACCGCGTGGTGGACGGGGATGTCGGTCCCCGCGGCGGACGTCTCCTTCACGATGACAAGAGAGCCGGCGGCGGGATGGCGCCCCGCATGGTGGACATGGAGTTTCCAGGTGCAATCGGGTTTGTCTCTCCTCCTGGTCGTCGCGGCCTTGTGGCAGGAGATTCGCTACCGGGCGAAGCGGCGGCGGGCTTGGCCGGACCGGCTGAGTGATCTGATCGAGCCGTACTCCCGATGGCCCGCCTACATCCGGACTGAATCCGTGATTGCAGCGGCCGTGCTGATCCTCGGTGTTTATCAGATCGTGTCGCCTCATCCCGTTGGGTGGCAATTGGCGCTGGCCGGCTCGATCGCCTCGTTGGCAGCCGGCGTGACCTGTCTGTTCATGACCTATCGTCGCTGGAGCGGGAATACGGCTGGATTGGGAATCGCGCTTGTGACGCTGGCGGCTGTGGTTCTCGCCTGCTGCGTTGCGATGCTCGTCGCGCCCATGGGTGAGGCGACGGAATATGCCCGGCGCGTGCCGGTCCTCGACATGGCTGTGTTGGCCGCGTTGGCGATGATGATAGCCTTGTGGTCCTGGCTGGCCGGCGTTTGGCAGCAGCAACTCCGCGATGGCGTGCCCTGGACGACAACAGGTCGAATGCTGCCGCACACGCACCGCGCGGTCTTCCTGTTGTCCGCGTTGGCGGTCCTGGTTGCATTCCGCATGGCGATGTGGCCGCGTCTCGTTGCCACGGTGACTGCGGATGTTTCCGGGACACACCTCGTGACAGGCGTAATCATCCTCCTGGTGATCGCCTGTCTCACCGGGCGCAGGGCTCGCAAGGTTGATTCCGCCGCCGACGCAACGCTCTCCGTTTCTCTGCTGATCGCCTGCGTCGTCTTCGTCTCCCTCCGAACACCCCCCTCGACATTCCGGGGCTGGATCGTCCAGTACGAGCCATCCGTGCTCGGGGCGATCTGTCTGCCACTGTTGGTGCTGGCGGAAACCCTGCACAAAACGCGATGGAGGAGCTTCTCGACACCGCTATGGTTTCTGGCCCTGCTCGTATTCCCCGTACGATCGCTCATCCTGTTGCTGTCGCCTCAACGGCCCGCAGCCGACTGGATACAGCCGATGACACTGGCCATTCTCGGTGCCGTGTTTGCCTTCGCGGGAAGCCGAGAGCATCGCAGAGCGATGCTCGTGCTCGGAGGAGTCCTGCTCCTCGCGGCCCTGACCACCTTTTGTCGTGCCTACGGAAATGTTATGCTATCGTGGGTATTCGGCTGAATGCCGCGTCCGGACGACGTTGCCGGATGTCTGGGCGTCACGGCAGATTGGCAAGGACGCCTGGCGAGCGGAAGTGGTGAAGCGGAGCAATCCCACGTTTTCCATCTGCCGGGTGTAAGCCGAACAGTCGCACCCGCGACCCGCGGCCGCACTCGGCGAGGCTACAATGGACGTCAACCGCATCCATCGGCCCCTGAAGCTGATTACCCTGCTCAGGTCGGGACGGGGCTACGATGCCGACAGTTTGGCCGAGCGCCTGGGCGTCTCGCGCAGGACGGTGTTCCGCGACCTGAAGATGTTGGAACGCGCCGGTGTGCCCTATCGGTTTGATCACGAAAGAAGTGAGTACTCCATCTCCGATGCGTTCTTCCTGCCGCCGCTGCACTTGGAACTGGAGGAAGCCGCCGCCCTGTTGTTGATGACGCGAAAACTCCTCTCGCAGCAGGTCCATCCGTTTTATCGTCACGCCCTGAACGCGGCCCTGAAGATCGAGAGCAGCCTGCCGGCTTCCTGGGTCAGACACTGTGGAGAGCTACTCGACGGCGTTTCAATCCGCTGGCCTCCGACATCCTCGACCGAAGCCATCTCGGACATCTTCCAGTCGGTTCAACAGGCGGTGGCCCAGCATGTCCGGATCAGCGTCAAGTACGACTCCGTCTATGACGGTGATGAAATCGACGTCATGCTCGAACCGTTACGAATCGTCTTCATGTCGCGAGGCTGGTATCTCATCGCGAACAGCCTCGCACATCGAGAGGTCCGCACTTTCAAGATTGATCGCATGATCGACGTGCAGGTCACCGACGAGCACTTCAAACGCGATGCGCACTTCACCGAAGACGCGCACTTCGGTGCGGCGTGGTGTATGATCCCGGAAGGACGCATCTACTCGGTTCGGCTGCGATTCTCGGCCGCGGTTGCCACGAGCGTGGAGGAAGTCCGCTGGCACGGCAGCCAGACCACCAAACGACTGGACGACGACCGGCTCCTCTTTCAGGTGAGGGTCGACGGCCTCGGTGAGATCGCTTCGTGGATTCTCAGCTACGGCGATCAGGTCGAAGTCCTGGCCCCGCGCGAGTTGCGAGATCGCGTGCGCCAAAAGGCGAGCCGTGCCGTCGCACTGGCCAAGGCCCTGGACAACGACGGAGCCACAGGATGAGGGCCGTCGTCCAGCGCATCAGCACCGGCCGGGTCACGGTCGATGACCAGGTCCTGGGCAGGATCGGCCGTGGCCTTCTCGTCTATCTGGGCGTCGGCGAAGGCGATGGCACGCAGGATGTGGACTACCTCGCCGACAAGATCCGCCACCTTCGCATCTTCAAAGACGACGCGGAGAAGATGAACCTCGATGTCGTCCAGGCAGGGGGCGCCGTACTGGTCGTCAGCAATTTCACGCTTCTGGCGGATGTGCGAAAGGGGCGACGGCCGGCGTTCACCGGCGCGGCCGAGCCGCAAATGGCCGACCGACTTTACGAGCGACTCTGCGAGAAGCTCCGAACCCTGGGCGTGGCCGTTGTTACCGGGCGCTTTGGGGCGATGATGTCTGTCGAGGCGGCCAACGACGGCCCGATCAACATCCTCCTGGACTCCAAGCGGCTGTTCTAGCACAGCATCCCCAGACCCGCATGGTACAGCTGTCCTTGCGGTACTGCCGCCCTTGTGGCGCCGTGGTCTCGGCGGAGAGGAAACCAACGAGCCGCTCCAGCCGCGAACATCGCTTCGATGCCTGCCGGAAGTGATCATAATACCGGAATATCACCCCGGCAATTCAGCCGGTGAAAGCAGAGATTCCACGAGAAACCTCGTGACATTCGAGGATTGTCCCTTTACAATGGGGGTCCTTGGGTGGTTGACGCTCTCAGTGCCTCAGGCTAATATCTGAGGCTGGTCGCCTCCGCACAACGATACCGTGGACGGGTATCACTTCATCGCCCGCTCGACCGATCGGGCAGCTCCCGGCTGAGCTTGACGGATGCTGATGCTGACCGCGTTGCCCCACTGAACGGTGCCTTTGGTGAGAAGCTGAGTGCACATGGAAATCCGGCGCCGCGCGACATTCGGGAAAACAGCGCACAACCGCAAGCTCGTCATCGGTTTGACCGGCGGTGTCTGCTCCGGCAAGAGCACCGTCGCCAAAATCATGGGCGAACTCGGGGCGGGCGTCATCGAGTCCGACGACCTCGGACACCAAGAGCTGGCGGGGCGCGAGGTCAAGGATGTCCTGTGTCGCTGGTGGGGTCGTGACGTGCTGGCGTCCGACGGGTCGGTCGATCGGCAAAAGGTGGCGGCGATCGTTTTTGCCGATCCGTCGCAGCGCCACCGGCTGGAGGCGCTCCTGCATCCGCGGATTGCCGTCCGGCGTGCCGACATGATTACCGCGATGGAGAAGCTGCCGACGATCGTTGCGATCGTTTTGGACAGCCCCCTGTTGTACGAGTCGGATCTCGATTTGGTTTGCGACGCAGTGGTGTTCGTGGATTCGGAACAGGAGATTCGCAAGGCCAGGTCCGAGAATTCCAATCAATGGCCGAAAGGAGAATTGGAGCGGAGAGAAAAATCTCAACAGCCCCTGGACATCAAGCGTGCCAGGGCCGATTATGTTTGTGAGAACAACTCCAGCACAGCCGCTCTGCGCAAGCAAGTAGAGAGTGCTTTTGCACAAATCGTCTCAGTTGCGGACGTTCCCTGAGACGCATCCCGAATAGACAGTCTGTCAGCGGTGGCTCGGAGAGACTTAGCCCCCTTACTGCAAGCTCACGAATATCGCCGAGGTGCGGCGGCCTGGCCGGCCGCCCCGATACCCAGCACGGTTTCTCGGCAACCCAACATCGGAGGTTTGGATTATGGCCAAAACGCAAGGCACGACACGCAGCCGCAACAAGAAAACGAAGCCGTCGCAAAACAACGGTGCCTCATCCAAAGACAAGTCAACCGCAGCGGAATCCGAGGACACCGCCGTTGCCGTCGAGACACCCAACGACGTCGAAGAGACGCTCGACAAGCCAGCCAGCGATGACTCCGCCGAAACCTCGGTTGAGCGCAACAAGGCGTCCAACATCGACGCCGAAACGCACGAGCGCTACGAGCGAGTCAAACGGGGCGAACTCCACATCACGGACTTGCAGAAGATGGGAATCCCCGAACTGCACGACATCGCCAAGGAGGAGGGCGTGACGGAGTACGTCTCCCTCAAGAAGCAGGACGTCATCTTCAAGATCATCAAGGAACGCGTCAACAAGAACGGCCTGATGTACGGCGAGGGCGTCCTCGAAATCCTGCCCGATGGTTTCGGATTCCTCCGAAGCCCGGAGTACAACTACATCCCTTGCCCGGACGACATCTACATCAGCCCCTCCCAAATCCGGCGGTTCGGGCTTCGCTCCGGCCACATCGTCGCCGGGCAGATCAGGCCTCCCAAGGAATCCGAGAAGTACTTCGCCCTCCTCCGCGTCGAGGCCATCTCCTTCGAGGAGCCGGACAAGGTTGCCGAGAAGGCCGTCTTCGAAGATCTCACCCCACACCATCCGACGCGACGGTTCATCCTCGAGACGGATCCGGCCGAAGTCAATATGCGCGTCATCGACATCGTCACGCCGATCGGCATGGGCCAGCGGATGCTCATCGTCGCGCCGCCCCGTACCGGCAAGACGGTCCTACTCCGGAAAATGGCCAACGCCATCGCCGCGAACCATCTCGACTGCTACATCATCATCCTCCTCATCGACGAACGACCCGAGGAGGTCACCGAAATGCAGCGGCATACGACCGCCGAAGTCATCTCCTCGACTTTCGACGAGCCCGCCAGCCGACACGTACAAGTTGCCGAAATGGTCATCGAGAAGGCAAAGCGGCTCGTCGAGTACGGCCAGGATGTCGTCATCCTGCTCGACTCCATCACCCGACTGGCCCGGGCATACAACACCGAAGTGCCGCACTCCGGCAAAATCCTTACCGGCGGCGTCGACGCCAACGCCCTCCAAAAGCCCAAACGATTCTTCGGCGCCGCTCGCAACATGGAAGAGGGCGGCAGCCTCACGATCATCGGAACAGCGCTCGTCGACACAGGCTCGCGAATGGACGAAGTCATCTTCGAGGAGTTCAAAGGCACCGGCAACAGTGAGTTGCATCTCGACCGCCGCCTCGTGGACAAACGCATCTGGCCCGCCATCGACATCTCCGCGTCAGGCACGAGAAAAGAAGAACTCCTGCTCGACCCCAAAGAGCTGGAGTTGATCTACAAGCTGCGACGCGTTCTCGTAGACATGAACCCGGTCGAGGCGATGGAGCTGCTGACCAACAGGCTCCTGAAGGTCAAGAGCAACGCCGAGTTCCTCATGACGATGAACCTCGCGTAACGCCGACGCCGGCTTTGGCACATCCTCCTGCTCTGGCAGCCGACGCCTGCCTGCATCAGCCCGAAGCGCAAGCGAGGGTGCAACGGCAACGCGCCGGTGCCACTGGCGGCTTGCCCGCCAGTGCCAACAGCCACGCTGGAACGAGATTCCCTTCTCGTTCCCCCCACCCCAATCGTCGATCCCGCCCGCCAAGCCCACGGATCGCAATCCGTGGGCCGCATCCAATACCTCTCCGTGCAGCGATTCCGCCCCCAAGTTTCGTAGGGTCCGCTGTGCGGACCAGACACCTCAAACTATCCCAGTTTCGTAGTTTCGTAGGGTCCGCTGTGCGGACCAGACACCTCTATCCCAGTACCCAAAGCCCGGACCATCGAACCCGCCGTGCCGAATCGCGTATAATAAGAAGAGGCGTCTGAAACGCCGCGACAGGGGGAACCTCGATGCG
>JBDRKQ010000093.1:0-20548 GCA_043813895.1 Planctomycetota bacterium | reverse complement strand
TCGCGCAAGAGGCCCGAGGCCTCGGACTTGGCAAACACAACGCACGTACTCGATACAGGCTCGGGCTCCTCATCCACCGACAGCGACAGCTCGCCCACTTCCTCGATGGGAATCGCCAGCAAATCGGCGAACACCTCCATGCCCCGTCCGGTGCCGGCGGCGCACTTGTCGTTCATGAGGAACGCATCCACCTTGCCCCGTTCGTCACATCGAATCGCCTTACAGTCCTGCCCGCCCATATCCAATATGGTGCGCACGCTGGGGCCGTACATGAAGTTGCCGCCGCGTGCATGACAGGCGATCTCCGTGATGGCCTTGTTCGCGAAGGGCACGTTCACCCTGCCGTAACCGGTCCCCACGGTGAAGTGGATGTCCGCAAGGCTCATCCCTGTGCCTTCCATGGCCCACTTGATCGCTTTGTTGGCACTTTCCGGGCTGTCGAAGCCGGTGCGCTGATTGCTGAAGGCGAAGAGCTTGCCGTCCAGGAGGATGACCGCCTGGGAACTGACCGAGCCGATGTCCACGCCGGCGCTGACGATGTCGGCAGCCTTCCAATCCATGGCCTCGTCGTGCCAGCGGTACTCTTTCCATCGCCAGAATTCCTTTTTTTCACTCAAGGCATTTGTCTCCTGACTGGGTTTCTCGAACCTGCGATGTCTACTCCGCCTCCGCTGCGGCCAGGGCCGCGCCAAGCGCGCCGACGTACTCGGGGTCTTCAAGCACATGCACGTCCGTCTCCAGGCCGCGCTTCATCGCCTCGACAAAACCGGGATTGAGGGCCACACCGCCGATCAGGGCGATGTCTTTCTCGAAGCCGACTTTCCTGACCATCGAGATGATCCGACTGGCGACGGCATCGAGCACTGCCCGCGCGATGTCCTGGCGGGGCGTTTTTGAATGTATCAACGTGACGACTTCAGACTCTGCAAAGACGGCACACTGCGCGTTCATCTGCACCGCATGTTCGGACTTCATCGCCAAGGCGCCCAGTTCTTCGAGGGGAACCTGGAGCGCCCGCGCCATCCCCTCGGCGAAGGTACCCGCCCCGGCGGCGCATTTCTCGTTGAAGGCGAAGTCGATCACCTTTCCGCGCTCGTCGCACCGCAGCGTACGCCCCTCTTCTGCGCCGACGTCGATCACGGTCCTGCACGACTTGCGGAGGTGAACGGCCCCCTTTGCGGCAGCACCGACCTCGGTAATCTCGCGCTTTGTGATCGTGCAGTCCTTTCGGCCCGTGCCCGTGACCACGGCTCGCTCGATCTTGTGCTTGTCCAGGCCGGCCGCCTTTATCGCCTCATCATAGGCCTGCTCGGTGTCCGCGGCCGTGTTGATCCCGGCCGGGACGAGGCTCTTCGCCAGAATCCTGCCATCGGCCACCAACACGACTTTGACGGTTTTTGCCCCGATATCAATGCCGGCTGTAATCATACTGTTCTGTCTCCAACAACGATTTAGGTATTAGCTATTAGCTGTTAGCTATTGGCTATTGGCCTCATTGCCGCTTCACGCCCAGAGTTTCCATGAAGGCATCGAAGCGGGTCTTTACTCGGGCCTCGTCGAACTCTCGCTCGTCCCCCATGTTTCCTTCAAACGACATGACTGGGTAGCCAGCCTCGATCAGGCCCAGCCTGTTTTCCGCGATGCCCAACGACAGACCTTCGCAGCCACGATTGTAGTGCAGCAGGACGCCATTCAGGCTCCACTGCTTGGCGATCTTGATCATCATCTCGGTCTTGAGATGCGGGGAATAGAAGTGCTGCCACTCGGGCTTGCTGAGGGTCCAGTCGGCATACAGTCGCAACGCCTGGTCACGATCCTTGATTTCGATTCCGAGGTCCATCGGCGTCGTGCGCGGCCCCCACGATCCGTCGGCCTTGTCTTCCCAAATCCCGATGAGGCCGAACGTGTAGAGAGAGCCGACGGAAATCGCGCCATACTCCTCCATGTAGCGGAAGATCTTGAGAAAGCCCCACGGCGGCTGCGTGTCGCTCATGAGGCGGCACTGCTCATTGGGGATGGCGGCGATGCCCTGCGCAACTCGCTCCTTGACCTCGTCGAGCAGCTCGGCGTAGAAGTCGGCGATGACGCGGTCGTGCTTGTTGAGCGTTCCAAGCACGTAGAGCGAGTACATGCTCTTCTCTTCGAGCGGCGCGGGGATGTGTTTGTTGAGCGCGCAGATTTCCGCCCAGAGGGATGTGCTGCGAAACTCGTTTTTGACCGCCTCGATTAGAAGCTCGTCGTTGTATTCCCGGCCCGTCGTTTTCTCCAGCCACTCGATGCCGTCTTGGAACTGGCCGACCAAGTAGTCGATCTTGTGGGGCGCGACGTCCTTGTACGGCCCCACGGCCACATCCACGCAGAAGTTCGGGATTCCGCCTTCGAGATCGCTCACGACCTGGTACCACTTCGCGTGGCTGCAACAGATGTGATCCTGCCAGATGAAGTCGGGCTTGGGGAAGGGCCCGCCGAAAGCATACTCGTTGAGCAGGACCGATCCCCAGTAGTTACGCATGTAGGAGCACAGGTCCCGTGCGTAGCCCGCCTTCTCGGCAGCTTCGAGGCATCGAAGCGACAGGTCCTTCTGGAAGGCGATGCCGGCGGCATAGGGCTCGCTGGTCAGGCTCCACACATCCTCTCCGAGGCCGGAAGGAATCGCGCTGAAGGTCCACGCACCGCCGGCCCATCTCAGGCCGCCGCGATCGTGGGCCTTCGCGTAATCTTCGTAGTATTTCGTGCGCAGCTCCTTCGCCTTCTGCCAGCACTTCAAGGGAGCCGTCTTGTATCTCACTTTCTGTTGCATCGCGATGCGGTCCTTTCAACAAGGCCGTGGCCGGCCGGATTCTCATCCTCCTAGAACAGGTCGTCTTCCTGGAGCATTTCGAGGAACGCCTCGACTCTGACCTTGAACTGCCCAATCGGTACAGTAACGTCAAACTCCAGGAACAGGGTCTTGATCCCCGCGCCTCGCAAGGCCTTGGTCAAGGCGGGCGTGTCGATCTCGTGCGGGTCGCAGAACTTCTGCTGCATGACGATCGCGCCCTGGACACCGTACTTCTTCGCCAACTCGACCACATGGTTGACCCGGGTCCTGTTCGGCCAGTCTTTCGTGGGACAGGGAACTCGCTTCACGTAGCGGTCCGCAATCCGGGTGATCGGGTCTCCGCCGGGTTCGACGTTGTTCCAGAAGTATCGCGTGCCGGTGCAGTGGTCGTCGGTCACGAATGTAGCGCCGCAGGATTCGACCATTCTGATGAACTCGACGTCGTCATCCTCGCTGCCGAGGATCATCAATCGTGTTCCGGTCTCGCGGCTGGTTTCGCGGTTGGGCAGCTTGCCCAGCAGGGTCTCGAGTGCGGCGTTGTGCTCCTGCTTGTCGACCATCTGCGAAGAGAGCACGATCTCCATCGCCTCTTCGCCGGTCAGCGGGGGGCAGTCGCCTTGACGCAGCTTGAAAACATCCCACATCAACCGGCGGTTCAGGTTGTAGACCTCGATCGCGTCCTCGATGGCCTGATCTTCGATCTTCCTGCCCAGCCACTGCTCCAGCGACTCCCTGAACAAGGCGATTTCCTTGGCCAGAAACGGGGCGGCCCGTGGGCTCTGCACGTGATGCGGCATGGGCAGGTAGTAGCTGTACTCCATCGGGATGTGCTTCTGCCAACTGGTGAAGGCCTGACGGACATGCAAACAGGACTGGGCGATCGTGATGCCGTCCAGGTAGTTGAACCGCCCCTTGAGCCCTTGCGCCAGGCAGTCCCGGCAGAACGGACAGAACATGGCGAAGATATGCGGTTCGGTAACGTCCTGCACTTCGTGCGTGCCGAGGATGCGGACCGGCAAAACGCCGGCGGCGTAGATGAGTTCCTCGGGGGCATACGTGCAGAAGTACCCGATGATTTTTCGTCCCGTTCGTTGTTTCCATTCTTTGGCATACTGGGCGCGGTTCACCCGCCAATTGCGAAACGTCTTGAACGTCTCCTGATCAAGCACGGCCTGATTCGACATAACGCCGTCTCCCTTACCGGTCATATGCTCGGTCGGTTCCGGGCCTCGACCCGGTCCGCCGCAGGATGAACATGTTCCACTCACTTGCCGATTGTCCCCTCAGAATGCCCGGCGGAGCCGGCTGCATCATCACCCGCATCCGGCTCGATCTCATCGTCCTCTGTCGGGTATTGCCAGCCCGGCAGCACGACGTCCCGGCACGCGTAATCCATCTTCGGCGCGCGGGCGCCGCGGTCGAGCAGCGCGAGGAGCCCGGTGCTGATAAACGGGTTCTTCTTCGGATTGAAGACCTCGCCGGTTTCCCGGGCGAGCGCTTCGTCATCGATGCCTCGTGCGAGTTGCAGCTTGAAGAGGGCACGCGAATACGGCGCGTCCTTCGCCATCAGGCGCGCGCGCTCGTAGCCCCGACGCAGGCATTCCAGCTCATCATCGAAGACGGCGTTACACAACCCAACTTGATAGGCCCGGTCCGCGGTCAGGCCCTGGTCGAAGAGCTCGATGATGGCCGAATCGCCGAAGCCGAGCCGCCGTAATTCCCCGGCTGCGCCGAATCCGCCGAGAATGGCGTAGTCCAATTCGGGCTGGTTGTAGGTGTTCTTGGGTTGCCACACGGTCTTACGTTCGAGCGTGTCGAACATGAAACCTTCCGCCCGCACGTCGTAGCGAAGATCGAGGAAGTAGGTAAACTCGGCGCCGCCGCCCCACTTCTCACCGAACGCACCGACAGTCGCCACGGGGCTCTTCTGAATGAGCCGGAACAACTCCATGCCGTGGCGTGTGAACGCGGCGGCCTGTGATTCAGTCAGCGGGACATACCCCTTCTCCCGCTCGAACCAGCCACGGTTGAACTCGCGGGCGTCCGCACCGAGCATCCGCATCCCCGTACCGGCAGCAGCAAAGAGGACCGCGCCGCAACGGCCACTGCGGTGAAGGTTGAGCACGCGCCCGAACGCATGGGCAAGCTGGTCGAGCGAGGCACGGTTCCAAACATTGCCGCGCATCGGGCTGTTGAACACGATCGCGCACGTGCGCGTCCGTGGAGATGGCTCGATGAACTTGAGGTCGAGGTAGCACCCGTGGTACTCGCCGGTCTTCAAGTCCAGTCCCGCCACGGGTGTGCCGAAGTACTTACCATACCCGAGAAGACGGTTGAGATCTCGCTTCTTCATCTCGTGCAAGAGAGAGGGTCGGCCCTTTCGCGGCCCGGCGTCACCGTCAACGTCGAGCATCTCGACGAAGATCGGATCGTCAGCGTTTTCGCCCTGCGCGCGACGGACCAAGTCGAGGAAACCGTCGATGGTCAGCCGGTCGATGAACGCGTCGACGATCTCGACGATGCCGACTTTATATCGAAGCCCTGCCCGGGTCGAGATGTTGACTTGCCCGGGCGTGGCGAATCCATCCTGGATCATGTCGAGCGCGTATAGCAGGATGGGCAGCGCGTATCGCCGGAAGGCCCGTCCACCCGCGTCGTCCGCACAGGCGACGTGCACGAGCGACTCGGCGCTCTTGATCTTGCCCGCTCGCCGGTCGCGCGCGGCCGCCTCGTGAAAAGACCAGAACTCCGCACGCCGCGTCTGGGCGATCGGCACGTACTTTCCACCGGCGGGATCGAGCACGCCCTCCGGCCTGGGTCGTCCGCCCTCGCTCCACGTGTAGAACCCCTTACGATCTGGCGAGCCGACGCCAATGTGACCGCTCTTCTCCAACTTGGCGATCCAGTCGGGATAGTGCTTGCCCTTGCGATCGTACAGTTTGCGAAGTCGGTCGGTTTCGGGGAGCGCCTGCCCCATGTGTCGGGAGGACTCCGTATAGGGCATGTGGCCGGTCTGATCCAAGACTGTGAAGGGATTGGCCGTGAACAAGTCCCAAAGCCCGCCGAGTTCGACGATATCTCGGGCAGTCTTGACGTCCCACGAAATGATTGCCGCCATGCCCTGGAAGATCGGGTCGGTCAGATATCCGTGATGGTCGATCGGCAGGGCGATGACCGTCTTTTCGAGGATCTGATCGGCGAAGGTGACACCCAAGGCGAAGGTCTCGCTCGATGCATACTTGCCCTTCATCACATCGATGAGGCGGTTGGCCTCGAAGGGGAAGTACCCGTGCACGGTCAGGAACTTGCTGCGAAAGGCGTCTGTCTTGAAAAGGACCGCCAACTCCGCGGTCGTGTGTGAGGACGTATTGGAGAAGACGGCCGCGACATGGTCGGGATCGACCGTCCTCTCGATCGTCTCGAAGATCTTGGCCTTGATGTCTGCCCGCTCCGTGGCGACCTCCCACACGATGTCGGCTTGCCAGATATCCTTGTAATCCTGTGTATAGGTGACGCGATCCTTCAACCGTTCGGCATCCTCTTCGCGCAATTGCGCGGCCTTAACCCGCTGTTGCCAGAGTTTCGTGAGCCTCGCCTCGGCCCGCTGGAGCGCCTCGGACTGCACGTCCAGGAGAATCACGTCATAGTCCGTCTTGCTCAGCAGGTCGATGGCGATCCCATGGCCCATGGTACCGGCGCCAATGACGGCCACACTGCGAATAGCGTTGATTCGCTTGACCGCCTGATCGATTGTCCGGTCGCCGAAAGAAAACGCGAGTTTCATGGAGTAGTCCTCAGTTTTTGGAACTCAGCTCTTCGCCCTTAGCCATTAGGGCGTACGCATAAATAAGTTGAACGGATGCCGAAGGGTGGTACGGGCGTCCCGCCCGTAGCCGCACGGGCAAGATGCCCGTACCACCCATATGAAATGTGCAACTTATTCATGCGCGAGTCCTTAGCTGTTAGCTTCTCTCACTCCGGCGTCACTCTGCTAATAGCCAACAGCTAATAGCTGAGAGCTTACTTCTGACCGCTCCCTCATTTCTTCTCCGAGTCGACAATGATGATCGCCGCGCCTTGGCCGCCGCCGATGCAGGCGGACGCACACCCGTATCGCACGCCGCGGCGCTGCATCTCGTACATCAAGTCGGTCAACAGACGCCCGCCTGTCGCCGCCAATGGGTGCCCGATGGCGACAGCGCCGCCGTTCACGTTTGTGATGTCTCGATCCAGTTTCATTTCCTTTTCGACGCCCAGGTACTGCGCGGCGAATGCCTCGTTGACTTCGAAGAGCCCGATCTCCTTTTGCTCAAGCCCGGCCTTGCCGAGCGCCTGCTGAATCGCCGGCACGGGGCCGCGCCCCATCACGCGCGGCTCGACGCCTGCGATGCCGTAGCTGACGATCTCAAAGCGGGCAGGCAGGCCGAGTCTCTCGGCCTCCGCCCGATCCGCGACGATCACCGCCGCCGCACCGTCCGCGATCTCGCTCGCGTTGCCGGGCGAAACGAGCCCGTGGGGCGTGAAGCCGGGGAGTTTTGAGAGAATCTCGACCGATGTCTCGCGGACACATTCGTCGTGGGCAAGATGGACCGGACGCCCCCGGAGATCGGTGCCGTCGAGGGCGAACACGCCGCCGAGCGCGTCGCCGCCGTTGAAATGGCTGACTCGTGCCGCCGCCAGGGCACGTTCATGCGACAATGCCGCAAACTCGTCACACTCCCGCCGGATGACGCCCATCTGGTGTCCATACTCGTCGGCGGTAATCATCATCGCCGTGTCGGCCAGATCGTGGTTCAGGCCGGCGAGCATCATGTCCTCGGTCTTGCCGCCTTCGGCGAACGCCCAGAAGTCGGCCGCCGAGATGCGGGGAGATCGATTGATCTGCGGCACGCGGGACATCGTCTCCGCGGCAACGCAAAGCACGATCTTCGCGTCATCGATCGCATCGGGCAGGGCGATTTGCTGGAAGGCGTTGATCACGGTCTGGAACCCGGAGCCGCAGATGCGCTGAACCAGGAGGCCGGGCGTTTCGATTCTAAGGCCGCACCGGAGGCCCACGTTCCGGGGAAAGTAGATATCCTGTGCGCCGGGAGCGGTGTATTGATACACGTTTGCGCCGACGCACGCGTCGATCTTCTCGCGCGCGACGCCGCTGCGGCGAATCGCTTCTTCGGCGGCCAAGACCCCCAGGTCCTCCGGCGAGAACTCGCTCAACGTGCCGCACTTCAGGCCGACTGGTGTTCGGGCCGCCGCGGCGATGACTGCGCGTGTGTACTCGTTACGTTTCACTTGCCACCTTCCTTCGTGGTTCCTGTTCGAGCACGATGACCTCCGCATCGGGTTCGGGTGCAAACAACGCCTCGATGTTGTCCTTGAAGTGGCTGAGGACGGCCTTACGCACGAGCTTGCCCGAGGGCGTCAGTTCCCCGTTTTCCAGCGACGGCTCGCGGTCCGCCAACACAGCCCGACGGACGCGTTCGTACTTGATCTCGATCGACGGATTGACGCGAACGAGTTCCGTTGCGTACAGCGCTCTTACTCTCGGATTCGTCGTCAACTCATCCGCCGGAATGCCTCGCTTGGCGGCCCAGGCGCCGAGCCGCTCGAAGTCGGGGTAGATCAGTATGCCGACAAAATCCTTGCCGCTTCCCAGGACGACCGCCTGGCCGATGTACGGCGACTCGTTGACCAGGACCGTCTCGACGCGCATCGGATGCACCTTTTCGCCGGTCGTGAGTTTGAGTGTGCCGTCGATTCGGCCAAGGAGTCGCAGGCCGTCCCTGGTGAATTCGCCGAGATCGCCCGTGCGAAGCCAGCCGTCGTCTGAAACGACGCGCGCGGTGTCCTCCTCGGCGTTGAGGTATCCGAGCATGACGTTGGGCCCTCTGACAAGTATCTCCTGTTGCTCGCTGTCGATGCGAACGCACACACCGGGGATGGGAAAGCCCACGCAGCCGCTTCGCCACGGCGCGTCCTTCGTTGTCGCCGTCACGCAGGGCGACGTTTCGGTCAGCCCCCAGGCCTCCAGCACGAACACGCCCCGTTCTCGATAGGCAGCCTCGACGCCCGCAGGGAGCGCCGCAGCGGCGTTCAGGACGAATCGCAGTCGCCCGCCCAAGATGAGATCAGCAATCTCATTGCTCTGGCGGCACCGGGCCATGAGCTGATCGTGGACCCGCGGCACACTGAAGAAGAGTGTGGGGTCGAACACCTTCCAGTTCGCGATCAGGCGGTCGATGTCCTTGCCTCGAGAATCATCGAGGCAAAGTTCGCATCCGTTGTAGAGCGTCATGAATCGCTCGAAGAGACCGCCGAAGCTATGGTGCCAGGGCAGGTAGTTCATGTACACGTCGTTCTCGTTGACATCCCACATCAGCGACATCGCCTTCTGTTGTGAGATGAGATGTTGATGAGAGAGGAGTACGCCCTTCGGCGATCCCGTGGTGCCGGACGTGAACATGATGATGCACAGGTCGTCGGCCTGGACCGCTTCGAGTCGCTCCTGGAGCGCCGTGTCGGAGACGCCGCCCTTAGCGGTGAGCTCGACGAAATCAATCGCCCCCCACTGTCGGCAGTCGTCATCGGAATCCATGCAGTAGTACTTCTCGATCCAGGGGTGTCTGGCTTGGTCAATCTTGTTGAGCTGCTCCTCGTTCGACACGACGAGAAATCGCGGTTTCGCGGCATCCAGCACGTAGGCCACCTGCCTTGGCGGGGAGCCGGCAAAGACGGGAACCGTCACCGCGCCGATCGACATGACGGCCAGCTCGCACAAGTACATCTCGACGCGATTCTCCGAGATCATGCCGATTCGATCGCCACGACGGATTCCCTGTGCCAACAGGTTGCGGGCGATCTGGAAAACCTGTCCGGCAAACTCCTTCCACGTGATCGAAAGGTCGCGCGTTCCGCTTCGGTGCCGGATATAGACTTTGTCGCCCCACCGTTCCGCGCGGTCTTTCAGCAAGACACTGAAGGAAGGCTCGAAGTCCCCCAGCGGGAGGGCGTTCTTGTGCTCGTCGCCGATCTTTCGAATGCCGATTCGTTTGTCCAATCCCCAGGCAGTCGTCTGAGAGTAGGCCAGGCACGAATCGCTCAACAGTTCCTTGGTCAGCTTAAACCGTTGTTCCGGGCTCTTCTGCTCATAGCCGACCACGGATGGATCGACGCCGAGTTGGCGCTCGATCAGGCTCGATGCCGCGAAGTAAACGAGACTCACGGCCAGTTCCTTGACGTGTGAACACCCGGCATGACCTCCGACGCGGCGTGCGATTTCATTCAGCACGCCGCGCTCGATCCGCAAGCCGACGAGACGATCCGCGATGGACTCGACTTCATGGCAGACCGGAAACGGCGATCGGATGATGTCCAGCTTGCTGCGTGTGATCTGTTCGTCCGGCAAGTGGATGGTAAGTTCGAGCCGGACAAGATGGGCGCCGTCCAGCATGGTGCCGACCAGCAGCATGTCGTCTGCGCCTGTCTCGTAGAGCTCAATATCGAAGGTGCGTTGAGCGGCCAGTCTCATTTGTCTCATCCTCGAGTTCCCACCACCGAGTTGCTCGCGGCGGCGGATCGCCCTTGCCATCGATTCCTGCACACGATGCTTCAGAGAATCGAAAAGCGATTCTTCTTCCTTCAGCCCGACCTTGGCCGCGTAGCGAGACAGGGGCGTGAGTATCCACTCCTCGTTGGAGAACAACCTCACACTCTTGAGCCCGCGGTCCAATGCGTCGCGGAAGGCCTTCAGCGAGCTGGTCACATGCCCGGCATGTGCCAGGATGGTCGCCAGATGCGTGGGCCAGACGTCCTTGTAGGTGGAATTGGCTGGATAAGCACCGATCGCGCGACCCACCTGGAATACGGCGTGCGTGATCTCGCGAACGAAATCGGCCTTGGTGGAATCCTTGCAAAGGTCACCCATGCGGAGGTCGATCAACTCTCCGTCCGGCTTGACGGTGTGAATCAGGCCGCCGACGTTCAGCACGATCGAGATCATCGCCTTGTCGAATTCGACCCGCGTTCCCGGTACGCCCTGCGCGTGTGTAAACGGATAGTCGTGGGCCGTCAGGATGGCCTCGATGCGCTGGCGCTCGAACTCGCCGCCGCCCGCAAACACTACCGCCCCCTCGCGTTCGAGCACGTAGGTCGTGTCGGCGCCGCTGCCGCGCCGCCCGCCGGCCTGAAGCGAAACACCTCGAACAACTCGGTCGATCAGTGCCGCCCGCATCTCCTCCGTAACGCCGCTGAGGCGCTCCATCAGCATCGACTCACGCAGTTGCTCGTCGTATGTCGAGACGCACAACTCGGAGAGGATACCGTTGGGCAGGACGAGCAGGATCGGCACCTTGCGGCGCAAGTCCTCCTCGGAAGCGAGCCGATTGCGTTCGACGAGGCTCTCGATGAAGCCTGTCAACTCGCCCGTGATGATGGAAAGTTGAGCGGGATTACAGCAGACCAGCAACAGTTCGGGCAGATGCCCCAGGGCGTCGGCCTCGAGGAGATTGGCGAATATCCGCCCGCGCAACGGAATCGAGCGGAGCTTGCCGTTGTCGTCGAGCTTCAGAAAACCGGCGTCCTTCAGCGGCTTGGTGATCCCGTCCTCGCGCTGGCCGATGAAGCATTCCGCGTCGCAATGCATGAAGAAGGCGACCCCGAGTGCCCCGGGGGGATGAACGCCGAGTTCGCCATCCTTCAGCATGAGCAGTTACTCCGTCTGCGCGATCTCCACGCCAACATGAGTCGATGCGAAACCTACGGCACCACGATGGACCTCAACGACAGTCCTTCCTTCATAACCTCAAATGCCTTGGGCAACTCATCCAGGCTGAACTTGTGCGTGACCAGTTTCGTCACGTCGACCTTGCCCTGCTCGACCATCCGAATCAGCGGCACGTAGTCCAGCGGGCGGCATCCCAGCGAGCCGACGATCTCCAGCTCCTTGAACATGATCTTGCCGGCGACGATGGAAATTGCTTCGTGCGTGTACCCCACGACGCACAGCCGCCCGCCGACGCGAACACAGTCGAACGCCTGCTCGATGGTCCGGGGATTGCCGATGACCTCCATGGCGATGTCCGCACCGCCGCCCGTCAGCTTCTTCACTTCCTTGTCGATGCGATCGACCTGCGACGCGTTGATCGTTTTCGCCGCGCCGAACTCTTTCGCCCATTGCAGCTTGCGGTCGTTGATGTCTACCGCGATCACATAGGCCCCCACCGCCGCCGCCAACTGCACGGCATTTACCCCGACGCCGCCGCAGCCGAACACGACAACCCGATCGCCAGGCTGCACGCGAGCTCGATTCTTTACCGCATGAAACGGCGTCGAGAGCGCGTCCGCAATGACGCTCGCTTCCTCCAACGGGATGGACTCTGGCAGGTCCAACGCATCCTTCGCAGGCACCGCGATGTACTCGGCGTATGCGCCGTCCAGATGGTTGCCCAGCATCTTCATGTTGCTGCAGATGTTTTCCCGGCCCTCGCGGCACGCAGAACACCACCCGCACGTCAAGACCGCCGGCAAGAGCACACGCTGGCCTTCCTTGACGTTTGTCACGTTCGCGCCCGCCTCCTCCACGATGCCCGACGCCTCGTGCCCCAGCACGATCGGCGGCTTCTTGAACGTCGGCACGCCGTGTTCGATATAGTGCAGATCGGTATGGCAAACGCCGCACGCCGCGACTTTCACGAGAATCTCGTCGTCGCCGAACTTCGGCACGGGAATGTCTTCGAACTTCAAGCCGACATCTTTGCCGTGAAATACGAAAGCTTTCATGACTCTAGCCTTTCAGCAATCGTCGATCATCATGCATGTCTCCATGCGGGGGCTCGCTTCTCCATGAACGCCGCGATCCCTTCGTGCGCGTCTGACAGTTTCATCAGGTCGTCGAGGTAGAGCTTCTCCACCCGATCCAGGTGCGTCAGCATGCGCTCTCGCTCGACCATTACTGTCGCCCGCTTTGCCAGTCTCACCACCGGCCTTGACAGCTTGCGAATCCCATCCACGTATGCCCCGACCGATGCATCGAATTCGTCGGCGGGATATACCTGATTCACCAAGCCGATGCGCAACGCCTCATCCGTCTTGAGCGTTGCGCCCAATGCGTTTAGCTCGATTGCCTTCTTGATCCCCACTTGGGCAGGAAGAATGCAGGCCGCTATCGGCGCGAAAACGCCGACCTGAACCTCGGGCTGGCCGAACTTCGCGCGGTCGGATGCCAGCACGATGTCGCAGAAACACGCAAGCTCGCAGCCGCCGCCCAGCGCCGCGCCTTGCACCGCGGCGATCGTCAAGGCATCGGTCGAAGCCAGCTTGCGGAATATCCCGTGGAACAGGCCGATCATCTCGTCGACCTTCTCGGCAGTGTGGTCCGCCACGTCCACGCCGGCGCAGAACGCCTTGCCCTCGGCCCTGAACAAGATCGCCGCCAGGTCCATATCCCCATTGAGGGCGGCAAGCGCCGCGTTCAGCTCCTTCATCATCGGGATGTTGAGAACATTAAGCGGCGGATGATTCAATGTGACGGTCGCAATGCCGTCCGAGACCGCCACTTCGATTTGTTCAAACTTGCCCATCGCCGTCATTGCTCCCGCCTGATGACCATTGCCATACTCACACCGCCGCCGCCGCAGATGCTCGCAATGCCCAGTTCGCCACCTGTTCCCTTCAGCGCGTGGTACAACGTCACCACGATCCGCGCGCCGCTGATTCCCGTCGGGTGTCCCAAGGCGATCGCGCCGCCGTGGACGTTCAGCTTGCTACGGTCCCACTTCAGAACGCGCTCGTTGCTCAGCACCTGGACCGCGAACGCCTCATTCACCTCGATCAAATCCATCTGATCCAGCGTCATCCCGGCTCGCTCCAGTGCCGCCGGTATCGCGACGCCCGGTCCTTCGCCCATCGTCTGCGGCTCGACCGCCACGTTCGAATATGCCACCAGCGAGAAGAGCGGCTTTGCCCCCAACGCCTTCGCGTGCTCGCGCGATGTCATCACGAGCGCCGTCGCACCGTCCGACATCCCGCACGCGTTCGCCGCGGTGACGGTCCCGTCCTTGCGAAACACGGGCTTGAGCTTCGCCATCTTCTCGACCGACGTGTCCCCGCGGATCGTCTCGTCCTTGTCGAACACCACGGCCGGCGCCTTGCCCTTCGCCGGCACCTCCACCGGCACGATCTCCTCGTCAAACCAGCCGTTCGCCTGCGCATGCGCGGCCTTGGTGTGGCTCTCCACGGCGAACTTGTCCTGCTCCTCACGCGAGATCTTGTACTTGTCCGCTAGGTTCTCGGCCGTCGCCCCCATCCCGACGCCGCACAACGGATCGATGCTGTCCGCCCAGCCGTCGAGCAGCGTGCGGTCCCCCATCTTGAAGCCGTCCCACCGGCAGTCCTTCAGCAGGTACGGAATCGTGCTCATGCTGTCCATGCCGCCGACCACGACCGTCTTGCTGTCGCCCAGCCGGATCGCCTGCGACGCGAGCATCATGCACCGCATCCCGGACGGACACGCCATGTTGATCGTCTGCACCGGCACGCTGACAGGAACACCGCCGCGAACCGACGCCGTCCGCGCGGGATTGGGACCGTTTCCCGCCTGCCGGCAATTGCCGAAGATCACGTCGTCGATCCCGTCCCCCGCCAGGCCCGCCCGCTCGACCGCCGCACGGATCGCGGCCGCGCCGAGGTCGTAGGCCGCCATGTCCTTGATCGTCCCACCGAATCGCCCCATCGGCGTTCGCACGGCGCTGATTGCGACAATGTCCTTCAGTTCCACGGTGTTCTCCTTGTCGTGAGCACTCTCCGCTACAGTCGTTTACCCTGGTGCGCCAAAGCCCGCGTACGCAGCCGCTTCGTCGCCGCCGGCGCGTTGTGGTCAGTGCTCGTCAAGTGACCGCACCTCCATATGGTCGAACGAAGTAACGGCGTCCGCCTTGGTCCACAGGCCGACCATGCCGACGTCAGTGAACGTGTCGTCGACGGCTTCAAGCCTCTTCTCGCCGTCCAGGTAGCAGGTAATCTGATTGCCGATCATCGTTACACGAATCACGTACCATTGCCCGGCCTGCGACTCGACTTTCACTGAATCAAGCTGTCGCCGCTTGGCGCCTTCGACCTTGTAAACGCGGAAGTTGCTCTCCAACGGATTGAGCCGGCAGATGTAGTAATTGTTCTCGTCCCGGCATCGCCAGATTGGGCCGCCCCCCTGATCTTCTTCACCCTCGACTGCCTTCACCCGCACGGTCAAGTCGAGGTCCTTGAAAGAACTGTCCTCCGCGATCGCCAGGTTAAACGTACCACCCCAGTTCTCACTCTTCGTCAGTGCCAGGACGTGCGGCGCGGAAGGAGCCGTTGTGTCGACGATCACCTTCCACATGGCGAGCGATTGGGTGGGATTGGTTTCCCGGATGCTCCAGCCCTTCGGAACGGCCCCAGGTTGATCTTCGTCAAAGCCCCAACTGGCACAGCCGACCGAGGAGCCTTGTTGAGCGATCGGAGTTGATCCATCGCTCTGTGGAGCCGCGCATCCGCCAAGCAGCGCCACAGCCATCATACCCCCCATCCACCGAGGCAATGTGGTCCCGTGCATGCTCATTCACCAATCTCCAATCTGCAATCAACAATCGTCAATCTGAAATCGTCAATCGCCAATTCAAATGTACTGTCCGCCGTCCACCTGGATCACCTGTCCGGTGATGTGCCTGGCGGCTTCGCTGCACAAGAACGCGACGACCGTTGCCACCTCTTCCGGCTTGCCCAGTCTGCCCAGCACGATCTCCGCAAGCGCGGCGTCGAGCACCTTCTGCGGTGCGTCTTTCATCATGTCCGTTTCGATCAGGCCGGGTGCCACGGCGTTGACATTCACACTGGACCGGCCCAATTCGCGTGCGAGCGCCTTCGTCAGGCCAATGATGCCCGCCTTCGACGCGGAGTAGTTTGTCTGGCCGAACTTGCCGCGCAGGCCGTTGATCGACGTGACGTTGACGATCTTGCCCGACTTCTGTTCCTTGAGTATGCCGACGGCAGCCCGGATGTAGTTGAAGTAGCCCTTGAGGTTGGTGTCGATCACCTCGTCCCACTGCTGCTCCGTCATCTTCCAACTGACGGCATCCCGGTTGATGCCGGCGTTGTTGACCAGGATGTCGAGGCCGCCGAACTTCTCGCACACCTCGTCCACCATGCGCTGGGCATCTTTGAAACTGGCTACGTCGGCCTTGATCGCCAGACCCTTACGGCCCATCGCCTCGATGTCCGCGACGACCTGCCTGGCCTCGGTATCGTGCCGCCGGTAGTTGATCGCGACGCTGGCCCCCTGGCGGCCCAGCTCCCGCGCGATCGCCGCACCGATGCCGAGGCTGCCGCCGGTTACGATTGCCTTCTTGCCGTCGAGTGTCATGGTTTTACGCGACCTTTCCAGAGCAGTCTTGTGTCAAGCCGGTGTATCCCGGCACAACCACCGGGCCGACACGGCCCGGCTCGGTCAGACACCCTTGCTCATTTCAGCGATGCCCCACACTTGCCGCAGAATTCGAAGAACGCCGGGATCCCCTTCGCCTCGCACTTCGGGCACGTCTTGGCGTAGGGGCCCCATAGGAACTCGCTCGACCCGTTCGGGTCCGCCATGCGTTTCCGCATCCCCACGAAATCCACCTTGCGCTTCTCCACGAAGGCCGTCATGCCCTCGTGCGGCTCCAGGCTGGTGTAGTGCGTGGACAACCAATCGCGGGCGTGCCCCGCCGTCGCGTGCCACGACGCGTCCTTCCAGTAGTTCACCTGTGCTTTCGTGTACCGCGTACACTCGTAGAACTTGTTGACGATCTGGTTGCAGAGGTCCGCCACGACTTCGTCCAGCCGCGACAAGTCGATCGAGTAGCCGTCCTTCTCCTTCAAAGCCTTCTTGATCTCGTCCGGCGTGGCGCGCGCCTCAAACGGGTTCTCCCACGGGTCGGTGTTCCAGTCGGCCAGGTATGTCCGACCGCCCGTGAATCGCGTGCAGAACGCCCCGTCCGGCCCCTTGACCGTCGGCGCCACGATATTGACCAGCCCCATGGACAGGGACGTAAACGCGGGATATCGCTGGTTCAGGAACAAGATGCCCCGTGCCGTGCGATCGCCGACATGCACCGGCAGCCATTGCGTTGATCCGCCGCACGCCACGGAGCCGACGCCCGTGCCGACCTGCGCGATGAACGCGTGCTCTCCCATGGCGGCCAGGTCGCAGGCGAGTTGGCTCTCGTTGCCCCCGCCGACGGCCATTCCGTTCAACCGGACAATGACCGGCTTGGCACAATTCGTGATCGACTCGATGTAGGCCTTGAAGCAGCACATGTACTTCCAGTAGTCGCGCGGCTTCTGCGTGTATTCCTTCTGGTACTCCTTGACATCCCCGCCTGTGCAGAAGGCCTGGTGTCCCTTCGATGTGAAGACGACGACCGCGACGTTGTCATCCCAGGACGCGTCCTGGAACGCGGCCGCCAATTCCTGCAGGGCGGGTGTGCTGTAGGCGTTGAAGTTGTGCGGGCGGTTGATCGTGACCCGGGCAACCCAGTCGCGTTTTTCGTACTGCACCTCTTTGAAGTCGAGTGATTCGGCATCGCGGGGAGGGAACATGCTCATGGCGGGATTCTCCGAATGCAGATGGCGACGCGTGCGGACTTGTCGGAGACCCCACGGCCGCAAGAGACAACAAACCGAACGCGTGTTCGATTATCGCATCCTCAAGGTAGTGTGTCTTCTTCTCGCCTTCCGTGGCCCGGATCGCACTCCTGAATACCCGAGATTATCGCTGCGTCTTGGCTGTAGTCAAGGACTTAACGAGCTTATTTGCTTGACATCGCGTCATACTCGCCGCATAGTTATTTTAAGAGGGAAGACCGCCTGGAATCGGAGGTTTCACATCCATGATGCATCGCCGACTCGAACAGCTGTTCGGATCACGGGAGGCGACCCGCCGCCCCCACCGAAGTTCCGTCGTGCGCGAGGGTTACGACGCCCGGCTGAATCACGTCCTCGAAACCGCGGCTGTCCTCATGGCGAAGGACGGGTACGAACGAGCCTCGATGAGAGCCGTTGCGAAGGCGGCGGGCGTCAGCCTGGCCGGCTTGTATCACTACTTCGACAGCAAGGAACAAATGTTGTTCCTCGTGCAGTTCCGCACATTCAACTCGCTCTTGAACCTGCTTCAAGAAAAACTGCACGCGGTCAACGACCCACTCGAACAACTACGCATCATGGTGCATACTCATGTGAGTTACTTCGCCGCGAACATGGCCGCGCTGAAGGTCTGCTCCCACGAACTCGACTCGCTATCCGGAGAGGGCTACCAAGAAACGAATCGAATCAGACGGGCGTACTACGACATCACCCGCTCCATCGTGGACCGGGTGTTGGACGCGCATGGCACCGACAAGAAACTAGACCGGCACGTCGCGACCATGTCCCTGTTCGGCATGTTGAACTGGCTGTATCGGTGGTACACGCCCAAACGCGGCTGCTCGCCAACGACGATCGCGAACCAGCTCACGTCGCAGTTCGTCCATGGCCTGCTGGGGCCGAACGATGAAGCGTAGCGCTGTGCGAGAACAAACATGCGGAACCAAGCCGTACTTTGTCGATGGCAACTCTGGTCGCCGCTGGCCCTGGCGGTTGCGTCCTTTCTCGCCGGAGTCCTCTCATACATCGTTGTGCTTGGGGTCGCGACATCTGTAATCCTGAACGCCTTACCGGCGATGGGCGGGAGTCGGCTGACGATAGGCGCTGTGTACGTTCTGCTCACTGTCATTGTCCTCGCTGTTCCCTGCATCTTTGCTTGGCGATTCCAGGAAATGGTCTGCACAAACCGCCGCGCCATTCTGTCCGGCGCTGGCTTTGGGACAGGCGTCATATGCCCAATCGCCGCCTTCAGCCTTGGGAATTGGGATGCACGACACTGGGCGTCCGTCGCGGCTGCTGCCCTGGGCGCAGTCTTCTTCTTCGCCCTGCTGAATCTCGCTCTCCGATTCGTGTTCAACAGGATTCGCTCGCCCCGGCCCATGCAAGACGGCACATTGTGCCCGAGTTGTGCCTACTCCTTGGTCGGGAACGAATCGATGGTTTGCCCAGAATGTGGAAAGCCCTTTACGTTCGAGGAGCTTGGTACAACTGAGAGGGAGTTTCGCGGAAGACGGGGGCACTGAGTAAGGTCGGTACAGCCGCCAACAGGAGATCAGCCAGTGCACATACCAGACATCGAACTACACGAAGTCGCCACACTTGAAGAATCGGCGAGCCTGATGTCGCGCCTGGGGGACAAAGGTCGCCTTCTCGCCGGCGGGACCGACCTGCTCGTCGATCTCAAGACTGGCAGAGCCACGATCGGCCACGCAATCTCTATCAATCGAGTCGATGGACTTCGCGGTGTCTCGCAAACGCGCGACGGTCTGCGAATCGGCGCGCTCACGACCATCACGCAGTTGTCTGCTTCCGATCTTGTTCGCAAAGACTACGCCCCGATCCTGGATGCCACCTCCAAAATGGCCAATCCGCAGATTCGCAACATCGCCACCGTCGGCGGCAACATCGCCAGCGCGGTCCCGTGCGCGGACACGCCGCCCATCCTGACCGCGATGAACGCGTCGGTACGACTTTGGTCCGCCGAAGGCGAACGCGAGGTGCCGCTGGACGCGTTCTTCACCGGCCCCAGGCAAACGGTTATGCGGCAAGGCGAAGTGCTCACGGCGATCCTCCTTCCAAAACCACCGCCCGGCTTCGGCGCGGCGTACGCCAGGTTTCAACTACGAGAAGGAAACACGATCGCCGTCGCCGCCGTCGCGGTGGGCCTTCGGCTCAACGGCGAGGGCACTGTGCAAGACGCCAGAGTCGTCCTCGGAGCCGTTTCGCCGACACCCAAGCTCGTTTCGTCTGCCGGCGTGAAGCTGGTGGGCAGGCCTCTCGACGAAGAAGCGATGTTACGGGCCGCCGATGTTGCGATGGACGCGGCGGAGCCCATCTCCGACGTCCGCGGCTCGGCCGACTTCCGCCGCAAAATCGTCGGCGTGATGACGCATCGGGCCATCCAGACCGCCCACGACCGCGCCCAAGGACACCGAAAGGAGGTCGGCCGATGACAGTCATCGCCAGACTCAACATCAACGGCCAACCTCACAATGTCGCGGTCGACACGAGCGAAACGCTTCTGGACGTTCTGCGCGACAAACTACACCTCACCGGCACGAAGAAGGGCTGCAACGTCGGGGACTGTTGCGCATGCACCGTCCTCGTCGACGGCGAACCGATGAACAGTTGCCTGCTCCTCGCGGCCGAGATGGAGGGCAAGGCCGTCACCACAATCGAGGGCCTCGCAACCGGGGGCGAACTAACGTCCGTCCAAAAGGCGTTCGTCAGCGAAGGCGCCATCCAGTGCGGGTTCTGCACGCCGGGGATGGTGCTCTCCGCAACGGCTCTGCTGGAGCGGAACCCTGACCCGACGGACGACGAAATCAAGGACGCCCTTGCCGGCAACCTCTGCCGCTGCACCGGCTACGCCGGCATCCTCCGCGCGGGGCGGCAGTGCATGAGCTACCGCAGCGACTGCGTCCACGAACAACGACGAGCCGCGGGGTGAATGGCGGCGCGGCCACCCGACTCCCCGGCCGGGTGCTCGGGGCCCCCCACCGGGGGGCTTTTCGCCCGCGGCTCGTCCTCCGCAGTATGACAGCGTCGGTGTTTCGAGTCCCCGCGTCGACGCCGCGGACA
>JBDRKQ010000092.1:0-4928 GCA_043813895.1 Planctomycetota bacterium | reverse complement strand
ACCTCCAGCAGGGAAGAGCTGAAGAACCCGACAATCCGGTTGTGCCGGCGGGCGCCCTGCAGTTGGGTCGCCAGAAAATCCTTCAGCGGACTGCGGCGGGAAGAGTAACGATGGAACATGCGTTGTCACCGTTCCAAAAGTTAGTTACAGCTGAAATCAGAAGGCCTTCTCCAAAGAATCAAATTACAACCACGCAATACCTAGAAAGGACGACGTAAGAGCTCGAAGATCGATTTGAATCGCACATCAGTTGCCCCCGATGCGATGGCCTGAGCTTGCGCAGTGGCCAACTGTGGATGCATGTTGTTCACTTCGCGACACCACAGTGGGTGCGTGATAATCTCTGCGACGATTCCTCTTGTGCCTGCCGGAATGCCACCAAAGTTGACGGCCTGCCATCCAGGCTGAGCCGCGAAGTATGGTGGGCAGACCGCAGGGAGAAGCTGCTGCCAATATGGCACTATGAAGTCGATCTGTGCGTTCACGTCTAGGGCCAAGCGTGCGAGGTCGAGTCCCAAGCGCCAGTCCAGAATGTTGTGGAACGGCAGATTGAAGAAATCCCGCAGGCAGTCCGGGCAGGACGTGTGACACTCGACAGCGTGTCCGGGGGCAATCAGCGGGTTATAGAACGCGGTCCCGTTCTGTCCAACCATAAAACGAAGCAGGTCTTCAGCTTCGACCGGCGATCCCAAGTGCGAACTGTATCCTGCACCATTTTCGAGACTGTCCGATACAAATACCTGACCGGCGACGTTTCCGCTTGAGTCTTGGAACACACGAAGCCCGACCTTGAGTTCACGTTCGTCGATGTCAAGTCGAACGGCGGCCGCACGGCGCAGAAGGAATCCGAATGAGTACAGAGCGGCACGACAATTGAGGTCCATCGGTGAAAACACAAGGCCAGCCGGCCAGTTACTGATTCCAAGCACCATGACATCCGTTGGTTTGATGGATGCGAGCGCCCTGACGTCCATGGGGATACCGCCGGCAAGGGGCGGGTTGTTGACACCAACTTGAGCAAGCGCGTCCTGCACGACCCATGTTTCACCTTGCGCCAGCTTCTCAAAGTGGAACAAATATCCATTGTTGTCGTTCACGACGAAGACAGTTGCTTGATCGCTCCAGACCTCGAAGTTCGCTCTTTGGACTCCCTGCAGTTGGGCTATGCCCATCTTCGGCCGCGAAGCGCGTGGCGTCCATTCGAAAAGCCCTTCGAAATCCCTTGTACGCCCATACCACGTCCGAAACCCTTTCGGTTCAGAGAGTTGTATCCTCTCGTAACCCGGCATGTCCTGCGTTGTTGCTCCACAGACCTGACATGCCGGTGCGGGGTTTGCACCATCGTCGACTGCTTGACAGCGGCGACAGAAGCCAATCGATCGAGCTGGTCCCAAGGGGTTCGGTATTTCCACAACTTGATTGCCCTGTGGCTGGTAATCCACCACACCGACCGATGTGTGAATCAGCCCATCCTTTACTGTTTCTGCACGCGGCGCGAACTGGCTGATGGCGATATCCAGGTCTCGATCCACGACCCCTCTTTCAGGCGGCCATTCGTGGGCCATGCCCGGACGATCATGGAACAAGAATCGCACACGCGTCGGGAATCCGAACATCGGGAGAAGGCCAACATTGGCGAGTCTCTCGGCGAGCCAATGCTGCGTCAAATTCGGATCGTTCGCGGCGTTGGTGACTGTGAGCACGAGGTCGTGTGATACATAGTTCACCAAAGCCTGGCCCTGGACGACCAGTTGAGGGTCGGTGAATGCAAGAAGCACATCACGGATGCGCACAATTTCAGCCTGATTGTTCTGTATCCAGTCAGTCACCAAGTCCGCAATTGTCTGTCCCTGGTTGTTGGCTGGCAGGCCCCAGGCGAGCGCTGGACCGAATTCGCCATGCACGCTGTCAGCCTGTCCCCCAGGGAAAAGGTTTAAATCGACAAAGGCCTTTTTCAGAACTTCCTTTACCAAGACCCGGCGCAGAATTGCTGTCCTGGAAACATCGACGTACGGCTGTGGCGGTGGGTCTGCGGTAATGCGCTCTGGCCTCTGGAAGTAGTAGTCGTCATGACTGCGCCCCCTGCACAAGGTCAGGGCGACGGAAAGGCCTGCCCCTCGCCTGCCTGCCCGCCCAACTCGCTGCTGATAGTTGAACCGCATCGGCGGCATGTTAGCCATCATGACCGCGAGAAGTCCCCCGATGTCGACACCGGCCTCCATTGTTGTTGTGACGCTCAGCAGATCCACAGCATCTGTAATCTCGATTTCCTCCGGTGGTGGCAAGGTAATGTTCTGGAACAGCCGCTGTCTTTTCCCTCCGTCAGCTTTGTTGGTCTGCCCGGTTAGCTCTTCACAATTCAGCCTAAAAAGATTGCCCGTAGAAGCCAGGAAGCTGTAGTAGTCCGAAGCCACAAGCGCCGCCGTGAGTTGCTGTGGCGCGCCGAGAGGAGACTGGCAGTCAACACAGACTCCACCGGCTGCGTGGAGATGGACCATCCGGCAGCGCGGGCACTCACGGATTGTGTCAGAAGCCCTCACCAGGCACAGCGCCTGCACCTGCAACACGTGCTGGTTCAAGCAACCCGCCGCATCGAGGTAGTTCAGTACATCCGTCTCAAACGTGTTGGGATTATGACCATTCTGCTGGGCAACGGCGTGAAGGTAGTTGCGAACGTAGGCAGGAACGTTCTGTTGGCTGGCGGCATCATGCGTAGATAGCTTCTTACGCGACCCCAGCAGGCGAATTGTGCCGTCAGCGGCCTGCTGCACCAAGGGCGAGGGTGCGGGATGCGGCAGCCGGTCAGTCGTGACGTAGGCAATGCACAGCGATTCCAGACTCCTCCGGCCAGACGCAAAGACTATATCCATTGCTTCACGTCTCGACTGCCGCCGAATCCGTTCCAGATGATCAGCCTGCTCGGGAGTCAACTGGGCAGGAGTCCTTTCGGTTGGCACACCGTTCGGGGGCCAGTTATACAGATCGCGCCAACTACCCACTTGAGACTGTGGTTCCCTCCACACGATCTCCTGACCATAGCCCCCGGGGTTCATTCCGTGGCGGAGCAATTCAAGAGCCGCATCGTGCGTAACATGCGAGATCGGAAATGGTCCCTGCGCCGCTCGCGTCTGAATCATCTGTGCCGCTTGTTGATAGGGGAGCCCCGGGTACTGCATGCACTGCTGGTTCGCCCTCGCCGGATTATGCCCTCGTTCCACTACCAAGGCGTCGGCCGGGTTCGCCGCCTCAAAGGCGCCAGCCAACTCCTGGCCCTCGGGAGTGATCTGCTGGCCGGAAACCTGCGCAATGTATGCCAATGCGCCAACGCCTTGCCTCCCAATTTCAAGCGTCATGGCTTGACGAAGGGCATCGCGGTAGTGTGCGAAGCGCATGCCGGCGGAAAGCTTCGCTGCGTCCTGCCGGCTATCCGAGAAGACCACAAGTTTCTGAGCATCCGGCGAGGAAGTGCCAATCTCCCGAAGGACTGCGTCAGAAAGAACTTGGGCCATCTTTTGAAAGCCGGTTCGTTGCGTTCTGATCGGCGATCCGATGTCCCGGTGTGCCCAGTTCGTGTCACATCGAGGACAGCGTGAAGGGTGCGCTTGCCAAGCACTCTCTCGGGCCGGTGGGTTAGGGCCTGGGATTTCCCCATTCGGCCCGTGCATGTCTGGAACATAGTATAGATAGCCCCTCACGGCCGGATCGGGCGCACCCCCAAGCGCCACACACCCATCGGCTGTTGACAGATGTGCAGCCCGCCATGCGCGGCCAACGGTGTCATGTGTCCACTGTGCTGTGGCGGGGTTTTGCCCCGCCACACATGGCCAAAAGACCGCGAACTGGGGGTATTCGCGTGATAGTGAGGCGATGTCTGGTGAAGACTCCAGATCGGGGTGGTCTGGACTCAAGTACCACTCGTTGGGGTTCACTCCCGTGTCCCGCCGGTATCCGCCAAGGAACACCTCTCCACAAGCTTCGCAATAGAGGAGCTCAAGTATCCGTGCGCCACATTGGCAGGTCAATTTTGGCGTGTAGTGCAAAGAGCCCACGGGACACGGCGTTGCTCTGCCATGGGCACTGCTACACTGTGGATTGGAGCAAACCCAAAGCCCTTGGAGGTTTCTGAAGAACACGTGGGTTCGGATAGGCAGCGGCGCGACACCGCCAGCATTCCTGGCGTATACGAGAGCCCCCAGAAGTCCCTCCGTGCTGTCCCTTCGCTCCGCTTCTGGCAGTTCAGGAAAAAGCGTCTGCCCGATTTCTTCTGGCGTTCTAGGCAGCACTTGTATGCCATCGCCCCCTGAGGAGCAAGCTATTCGGACTGCGTCGGGAGCCAACACGTGGCGTACCGCCGCGTCAACAAGCCGCTCCGGTGTCGCCGCAGCCGCACCCAAAGGCGCAGCCCCCGTCGCCGCGTGCAAGTCCTGAGCTGCTTGTTCAATCACCGGTGGAATACCACCTATCACCACCTGCCCGAATGCCCGAAACGCAACAGAGTGATGCCGCACAGAGGCAATCGCGGCTATATTGGGCTGCACGATATCGCCAGCGATGATACGGAATCGCGAACGGTCCCGTCCGAAGAAGGCCTCCAGGTATGAGAGCCCTGAGTTGTCACCCGCGAGAGATGCACTGGAGGCAATTATCCGCAACTGCGGGGAGTCAGGGGAGAGGCCCAACCGGTCGAGCAGAACTCGGATAAGATACGCTACCTCCGTCCCCGGAGTGCCCCGGTAGGTGTGTAGCTCATCGACAACAAGGTGGAAGACCCGGGAATCATCCTCCCGCAACCAGTCTCGCGTCTGATCGAAGATCCCTGCCTCAATACCACGCATCAACATTATGTTGAGCATCGAGTAGTTGGTTATGAGGATGTCGGGAGGATAATCCTGCATGTCCCATCGGGACCACATCTCGCCACCGTCCAC
>JBDRKQ010000091.1:0-9741 GCA_043813895.1 Planctomycetota bacterium | reverse complement strand
CGGCTCTTGTATAATGAACACAGCCTATCTAGTCGGGAGGGCAGCTTCGATGACGATGCCGGCGGACAAGCCCGTCACGCAGCTCCTGGCCGCTGCTGGTCAGGGTGACACGGCGGCGCGGGAGCGGCTCTGGGGGTTGATCTATGCCGAATTGCACGAGCTGGCGGGGAAGCAGATGGCCCGCGAGGCCCCTGGGCGGACGCTTCAGCCGACGGCACTGGTCCATGAGGCCTACATGCGGCTCTTCGGAAGAGAACAGGGCGCCTATGCCAATCGCCGACATTTCTTTGCCGCAGCCGCAAGAGCAATGCGTCGCATACGCATTGATGACGCACGTAAGAGAAAGAGAATGAAGCGCGACGGCGGCCAACAGCCTGTTCCCGGTCTGGAGCGGTCGGCGGCCGTCCTCGAACCGGACCCGGCCGAAGTGCTCGCGCTCGACGAAGCGCTGGCGCGGCTCGAAGAGACCCACCCGCGCATGGCCGAGGTGGTATCGCTGCGATACTACGCGGGCCTCAGCGTGGACGACACGGCCGAGGCGATCGGCGTCTCGCCGCGCACGGTCGACAGTGATTGGCAGTTCGCCAGGGCGTGGTTGCATCGGGCGCTGAAGGACGAATAGCGAAACGGGTGGCATGGGCAAGCGGGTCAGTTGTGCAACGCTCCGAGGCAAGAGGAGATCGTGAGAGCAGAGGGGGTACTGAGAAGGGGACACGCAGCTTGCCCGTGGCGGTGCACAGCGCACTGGCGGGCAAGCCGCCAGTGGCACACCCTGCCGAGCGATGAAATGGGTGGCATGGGCAAGCGTGACACGTGAGCGATTCACCAAAGCCAGAGAAGCTGCCGGCGGAAGAAAACGTGTCTGGCGGACGCGACGCAGCTTGCCCGTGTTCGACCGCGGAGCGTTTGGAACAGGCTCGTGCGGTGTTCGGGCGCGCGCTGGAGCAGCCTGTGGACAAGCGTGCGTCGTTTGTCGCCGAGGAGTGTGGAGAGGATGCTGAGCTACGCGCCGAGGTCGAGTCGCTGCTGGCCCATCACCAGCGCGCAGGCGACGACTTCATGCAACCGCCGGACAGCGACGGCGGCGCCGCCCGCCTGCTGGACGACCATGCCCCGGATCCCCTCGTCGGTCAACGCATCGGCCGGTACCACATCAAGAGCGTGATAGCCGCAGGCGGCATGGGGACGGTGTACGAGGCCGTGCAGGAAGAGCCGCGGCGCGTCGTCGCGCTCAAGGTGATGAAGCGGAACATCGCCTCGCGCTCGGCCCTGCGGCGGTTCCAGTTCGAGTCGCAGGTCCTCGCCCGGCTCCGGCATCCCAACATCGCCCAGGTCCACGAAGCCGGCACCCACACGCCGCCCTCCTCCGAGCACGAACGACGCGACGCCGTTCCCTATTTTGCCATGGAGTACATCCCCGGCGCGAAGACGATCATCGAATACGCCGCGGTGAAGCAGCTTGACGTGCGCGACCGGCTGCGACTTTTCGCGAAGGTCTGCGACGGCGTCCACCACGGCCACCAGAAGGGCGTCATCCATCGCGACCTCAAGCCGGCCAACATCCTGGTGGACTCGTCCGGCGAGCCGAAGGTCATCGACTTCGGCGTGGCGCGGGCGACGGACTCGGACCTGGCGATCACGACGCAGCAGACCGTCATCGGGCAGTTGGTCGGCACGATGCAGTACATGAGCCCCGAACAGTGCGACGCCGACCCCCACGACCTCGACACGCGGAGCGACGTGTACTCGCTGGGCGTCGTGCTCTACGAACTACTGACCGGCGAGCTGCCCTACGAGGCGTCGAGCACGACGATCTACCAGGCAACGCAAGTCATCAAGGGTCAGGCCCCGCGGAGGCTGTCGGAGCTGAACCGGAAGCTCCGCGGCAACGTCGAGACGATCGCGCTGAAGGCGTTGGAGAAGGACCGGGATCGACGGTATGCCTCTGCTGCGGACCTGGCGCAGGACATCCGGCGTCACCTCGCCGGCGAACCGATCGAAGCCCGACCGCCGACCGCGTGGACGCGCACGATGCGGTGGATCGTGCGCCATCCCAAGACCGCGACTGCCATAGGCTGCTGTACGATCGCTGCAATGATCGCTCTGGCGACATCTATATCAGTCTGGCTTGTCAATATGCGACCGTATGAAATCGAGCGGCGCAGGGCCGGACAGGTTGTCGTCACCGATTTCCGCGAATACTCCCAGCGCGTGCTCCGAATCTACGGTTTGGGCGGCAAGCTTCTCTATCAGGTCTGGCAGGACGGGGGCATCAGCGACTTCTACTGGATGTCAGAACCAGGCTTGTTGATCTGCCTGGGGCTGGACGAGAAGCTCAAGGATGATCCGAGGTATGCGGTCCTCGACTACCCGCTTGCAGACTACATCTTTGCACTCCGGCCGGAGCGCGGCTGCACGCTTAACGATTACATAGACCCAGCGCACAGTGACGCCCGGCTGAAGCCTGTCTGGTGCAAGTACTTCCTGCCGCCCGAGGCGCTGAAGCATGTTGCTCCGCACCATTTGCAGCCGTCCATCGGCCGGTATTCTCCGGATTGCCATGTGGCGGTTTTTGTGCAAGCTCGTGAAAACGGCGACGCGGGAGTCGCGCTGACGCTGGATCAAGACGGCAGCGTGGTCGACCGCATTGTGACTGATCTCTACGCCAAGAACCAGAGAGACCACCCGCTTGGCGATCCCAAGCGCCTGCCCGATCCGGAAACCGGCTTCTACTTCGGCGACCTGCCACCGCCCACCCCGACATCTCGCCCGGCCCTGGGCGCGGCTGCGGTCGGGGGCGGCACGCCGCGGTAGAAACGGTCAGTCGGGCTGAGTCAGCGAATGGCACGCCCCCCTGGAGCGAGAAGCCCTTCCCGCACCCATCCTCCATAGGAACCTCGAATCACGAGAGCCAGGCTCCTGCTCATCCCATGCGTCAGCATGGCCGATAACCAAGAGTGCGCACATCGTGCGCGCGGAGGGAGGTCTGCGCCCTTTCGCCAAGCCGGCCAGCCGCGCACCATGCAACGGGAGGTGTATCACGCACCCAAAAGCCGATTCAATGTCGCAGCCAATCACGGTCTGTCATCCCGTGTGGCAACTTGCGCGCGGTGGCCTGGAGCGGCAGCTTCTCGAAGTCCTCCGCCGGCTGGATCGCAGGCGGTTTCGTCACGTGTTGGTCGTCCGCGGTTGGAATGCGGAGAGTGACGCGGCGTGCCGAGACCTGGGCGAGAACGTATCGCTTGTTCGGCAGCCCGCGCGGAAGAGGGATCGATTCTGGTCGTTGAATCTCGCCTCAATCCTGCGTGAACATGCGGCGGACCTGCTGCACGTCCGCGGAATGAGCATGCTGTTGGATTCGCTGCTCGCCGCTCGCATGTGTAGGGGCGTTTCCGTGGCGTTCAGCTTTCACGGATTCGAGGACATTGACAAGCCGTACGGCGGGATCAGGCGACGGCTGTACCGTGCGGCACTCGCACGCTGCGATGCGCGGTGGGCCGTCGGGAGTTCGGCCGCCGCGTCGATCGCAAAGAGGCTGAAGCTGCCGCCTGGCAGTTTCGACGTGGTGGCGAACGGTGTGGATACGGATCGCTTCTCGCCAAGCGACGATCGGGCGACGATCCGCCGGCGGCTCGAACTGCCGGCCGATCGGTTCATCGTTCTCACGGTGGGCAACCTGAAGCCGATCAAAGGGCACGACGTGCTGCTGAAGGCCGTTCGGAAACTAGGCGCGGACGCCGATCGAATGACCTTCGTATTGGTCGGACGGGACTACGCCGAGGGGAAGCTGCGGCGCCGGGCGGACACCCACCTCCGTGGCCGCGACATCCGGTTTGTCGGAGAGCAACAAGACGTGCTGCCGTACTATCAGGCCGCGGATGCGTTCGTGTTGCCCTCGCTGTGGGAGGGGCTGTCGAACGCGTTGCTCGAGGCGATGTCATGCGGATTACCGGCAGTCGCAACTGCGGTCGGCGGCAATCGAGACCTCATCGAGGACGGTCGCACCGGGCTACTCGTTGAGCCGAACGCGACAAATCAACTGGCGGCGGCGATTCGATCGTTGATAGCCGACGAAGCGAACAGGGCAACAATGGCGGAGGCCGGCCGGCAAGAAGTGCTCGCGCGGTTTTCGCTGTCCAAGATGATCGACGCTTATGCGGCCCGGTACGCGGCGCTTGCACGGCCGGCGGGCGGCGGCATTGCGGTGGGCGCGACGCGGTCACCGGCGACATCGGGGAGTTACGTCTCATGACGACGCTGACGAGTATCTACCAGGAGTCGAGCGGCGACGTTGCCAAGCGGCTTGGAACGCTGTATCGATATCGCGGCTTGATGTGGATGCTGGCCTGGCGAGACATCCGCGTGCGCTACAAGCACTCTGTGCTGGGGGCCGCCTGGGCGATTGTGCCGCCGATGGCGATGATGATGGTCTTCACATTCGTCTTCGGCTCGGTGATCAATCTCGACAATCAGAAGCTGACGGGCTCCGCGACGCTGCCCTATCCGCTCTTCGCGTTCAGCGGCCTGGTGCCGTGGATGTTCTTCGCGAACGGGCTGACCGTGGCGATCGGCTCGTTGGTGGCGAACCGCCAACTCGTGACAAAGATCTACTTCCCGCGCGAGGTCTTTCCCGTGGCAGCGGTCATCAGCGCGTTCGTGGACTTCCTGATCGCCACGGTCGTCTTGGTGGTGCTGGCGGTGGTCTTCCACTTCATGTCGAACGGATGGAGCTACCAGTTTCACTGGACGTTGGTGTTCATCCCGCTCGTGATAGCCGTGCAGGTGATGTTCATGGTCGGACTCGGCCTGCTCCTCTCGATGGCCAATCTGTTCTATCGCGATGTCGGCTTCCTTTTTCGCTCGGTCATTCAGCTATGGATGTTCGTGACGTGCGTCGTGTACCAACTGGAGGCCACGACGGGGTGGAAGCGGGCAATCATCCAGTTGAACCCCATGACACCGATTATTCGGGCGTATCGCGACTGTCTCATCCTAGGGCGGTCCCCCTTCGACGTGCCGTTTTTGGGGGCGGCGGCTGTGTCGGTGATGTTTCTCCTCGTGGGCTGGTGGTGGTTCCGGCGCCGCGAGTACGACTTCGCGGAGAATATCTAAGCGGAAAACGCCCTCCAAGCCGGCTTGTATCAAGCCGGTGCTTCCCACAGAGGGGGTGCGTTCCCGTCTGTCGGAAGGTGCCCTCCGGCCAAGGCGGGTGCCTCATGGTCGGCGGGTGTTCAACTCACACACCAGTGTGTTAGAATCCCACGGCAAGCGAGGTGACACCGCCATGAGATTCGCACTGATCGGCCCGCCGCAATCGGGAAAGTCCACGCTGTTCTCAGCAATCACCGGACAGCCGCCGGACCCCGGCCACGGCGCGACGGAGCATCTGGCGGCCGTCGATGTGCCGGACGAGCGGTTGGACCACCTGTTCGAAGTGTACAAACCCAAGAAGAAGACGCCGGTGCGCCTGGAGTTCCTCGACGTGCCCGGCGTTTCACTGGCCGACGCACACGGCCAGACCGAGTTCCGCAAGACAATGCAGGCTGTACGCCTATGCACGGGGATCGTGATGGTCGTCCGGGCGTTCGAGTCTGAGGCCGTCGCGAAGTATCGGGGCAGGATCGATCCAAAGGCGGACCTGGAGGAACTGCACACAGAGCTGATCTTCGCGGACCTGGAGCAGGTACTCAATCGAATCGAGAGGCTGGAAAAATCGACGCAGAAGCCGACGAAGACGCGGGACCGGGAAATCCGCGAACTGGCGATGATGCGCCGCGTGCAGGCGTCGTTGGAGTCGGAAGCGCCCGTCTCAAACGCGATCCAGAATGAGGAGGAGTGGGCGATCGCGGCCGGCCTCGGTTTCCTGACGCTCAAACCGGTGCTCGTGGTGATCAATACGGGCGAGGCGGATGCGGCCAAGCCACCGCCCTTCGAACACGAGCACGCCGCCGCGACGATCGCCCTGGCGGCGGAGCTTGAGGAGGAGATCGCGGAACTGAGCGAGACCGACAGGGCGGCATTCCTGGCGGATTACGGGCTGACGGAATCGGCTCGGACCCGACTGATTCATACATGCTACGATGCACTGGGATTGATTTCGTTCCTGACCGCCGGCGGCAAGAACGAGACGCGCGCATGGACGGTGAAGCGTGGCACCACCGCCTGGGAAGCGGCGGGCAACATCCACAGCGACATCCAGCGCGGCTTTATCCGTGCGGAAACGGTGGCCTTCGAGGACCTCAAGGCAAACACCGACTTGAAAGGCGCGAAGAACGCCGGCAAGATGCGGCTGGAACCGAAGGGTTACGTCGTGCAGGATGGAGACGTGATTACGTTTCGCTTTAACGTCTAGGACTCTCGTTTGGAGCGGCGCAAATGATGACGCGCTTAATGACATGCGTTGCGATGTTGGTCGTGTGCGGGGGTTCTCGCGTGGCGGCGGCCGACGATCCGGGCGCGGAGGCATTTCTGCCGGCGGGACTCAAGGCATGCGTGCAAGGCGTGCAAGGGGGTCATGTTGACTGGACGTGCGGCCATGTCATCGCAGAGGGCCGAGGGCAAGCACCCGGACGCACGGACAAGGACAAGTTCATGGCTCGGCGCGCTGCGGAGGTCGTGGCTGCACGGAATGCGCTGGCGATTGCCGCCGGATTGCGAATCGATGATGAGGGCGGCTTCGCAGATATCGAGGATGCCGAGATCCAGATCCAAGGAATCATCAGAGGGCATGAGACGATCTCAATCGATTGGCGCCCCCAGAACCAGCCGCCGGAGTGCATCGTGAAGATCAAGGTGCCGCTCTGGGGTCTCAAGAGCGTGGCATCCGTCATCTATGCGAACCAACAGCAAGAGATGCTCAAGAGCGGCCGGCGGCGGCTGACGCTGGCCCCGTCACGGGACGACGATTCTGATGAGGTCCTGGTGATCGACGCCAGGGGCCTGGGCATCCGTCCCTGCCTATTTCCCGTCGTGTCGCAGGCCGACGGAGCGGTGCTCTATGACGTGTGCACGGTAAGCGAAGAGGCATGCGCGCGCGTGTCGCCGCCGGTTCGGTACGCGGAGCAGGCTCGCCCCCATAGAGCATCGGCGGCACAAGGGCGCTGGCGACCCTTAGCGCGGCAAGGCGGCGCGCACAACGCTCAGCATGTAGATGTGGTGCTCGGGACGGCAGCCCGGCAAGGCCGATTGGTTGTCCTCCAAGCGCTCGACGACGACAATCGCGAGAAAGCCGTCACAAGCCAACCAACGACGAACCCGACGACGAGTCCGGCCACGGAGACCCGACGACGACGCGTTGTCAAGGCCGTCAAGGCGGCCGGAAAGAACAAGACCGAAATCGTACTGACCAAGGAGGACGCGGAGAAGTTGCGCAAGGACCCGCAAGGCGCCGCGTTGCTACGGGGCGGCCGAGTCGTCGTGGTCGTCGATTCAGTCGCGGCAGGCGTCGAGGGGTGCCTGGACAAACAGCCGAGTGACATGGAGTTGGCACTTTCCACGAGACGATGACGGAGGACCGCCAAAGCCCCACGGCCTACCTGGAAGATCGGCCCCTGCTGTCCCGCCGACAGGCACGGGCGATGTGGATCGTGGCGCCGCTCGCATGCGGTGCGCTGGGTTTCTGGATCGCCGGAACGAATGCCATCGAACGGCTCGAGGGCCTGACGATCGACTGGCGTTTTCATTGGCGCGGGCCGCGCCGCCCACCCGAGAACATCCTGATCGTCGAGATTGACGAGTCGAGCCGGCGAGGCTTGAAGCAAGGACCGCAGCGGTTCAACCTCCGCGAACATCTCCCGACTGCCGTGGCGAATCTCTGGGAATCCGGCGCGCTGGTCGTCGGGCTGGACATCTACCTCGAAGACCTGACCACGCCGGCCATCGACGATTCCCTCGCGGCAGTGATGCGTGAGGCAAACGTCGTGTTGGCAGTTTCGCACACGGACGGCCGTGCGATCCGGGCGGCCGACGCGTTTCTCCAGGCCGGTCCCTCCGAGGGCGTGATCACTGTTTATCCCGACACGGGAAACGTGCTCCGCCGCTTTCCGCCAAAGCTGTTCCTGGAACTGCTCCCGCAGGACGGCGACATCACCGGCCTGGAGCTGGTTCCACACTTCCCCTTGACGCTCGCGATGTTCGCGGTGTGGGGGGAAGACGAATCCGCCGAGTTGAAGTTCGAAGACGGCGTGGCACACCTGGGAGCGCGCTCGGCCCGACCGGGCGAATTGATCGACTGGGCTTCGATAAGGTCGTCGGATGCCGATGGGCGGGCCGGCTGGCGCACGCTCCGGTTCGAGGAGGCCGTCCGCGGGACCTTCACGCCGAACGACGTGGACGGTGCGATCGTGCTGATCGGCGAGTCCCGATCGATTCGCGACTCGTTCGTGACGCCGCTCTCCGACGATCTCGTGCCGGGCGTCTATTACCACGCCAATGCCGTCGCGCACATCCTTCAAGATAGACATTTCGATTCCGCCTGGGCCGTGGGCCGGCGCGGGCAACTCCTTACGGCCGCCATGGCCTTCCTGACGGGCCTGTTTGCCTGGAATCAGCGCCGTTGGTGGCAACACCGCCACAGCACATTGCTGCTCATGGGATACGTGCTGGCGGGCGTGGCACTGTTCCTCGGCGGTTGGACTTGCCTGGCGTTCTCGCTGTTCGGGCGAAACGTGCTGGTCCCCTTCGCCGCGCCGCTAATCGCAATGGCCTTAGCGATGGCGTCGGGACTTGCAGCGCAGTGGGTGATGCTGAACGAAAACGCGCGACGGCTCGCCCGACGGGCGCGTCAGATTGAGGTGTTGTTCGGGCAGTCGGTGTCGCACACCGTGCTGGAGGCCTTGAAGCAGAGTCCCGAGCGGATCCGTCAGACCCAGACGCGCGAGGTGTCCGTGCTCTTCTGCGACTTGCGGAACTTCACCGCGCAGACGGCCGAGATGACGCCCGCGGACGTCGCCGAAATGTTGAACGAATACTTCGACTACATCACCGAGGCCGTGTTCCAAGAGGACGGCTTCATCGACAAGTTCGTCGGCGACGAGGTCATGGCCGTGTTCTCGGTGCCGTTCGAGCAGGCGGACCATGCGGCCCGGGCCGTGCGGACAGCCGTCTCCATCAAGCGCCGCCTCGCCAAGCTGAACCACCTACGCACAACACGCGGGCAGCCGCCGCTGGATTGCGGGCTCGGCATTCACTGCGGACCCGCCGCGGCGGGCCACATCGGCTCGCGCGATCGGTCGAACTACACCGTCGTCGGCGCGACGGTAAACCTCGCGGCCAGGATCGAGCAGTTCACCAGCGGCGGCGAGATCCTCGTCAGCGAGTCGGTCCGGCGAAAGCTCGGCGAAGATGCCCGCCTAAAACCGTGGAAGCGCGTGGATATTCGGGGCGCGGGCCGTTCACACCAGTTGTACGAAGTCGAAGTGGCAGACGATGTTTGATGCCGTGCGACGTGATCCCGGCTTGCGTCTTGGTGGCCCACGTAACGCCTGCCCAAAACCCGTGTACCCTGGCGAGGTGTGGGGGCGCGTCCCAGTAACGCAGTTCATCATGGCCACACCGCGGCTGAGCGCCGCCGCTGTTTCGCTACCGATTGACCGCAGGACCGGGCGGCACTGAGTGTGTCTCGCCGGGAAGCCGTCGCACGACTTCCGGCGGTCCAAGGAGGACCGGCGGCGCGACTATGACCGGGGGATCCGCAAGGTCGTCCGGCGGGTCCAGGCCCTCTCGTGGCACAGGCGTCTCGCC
>JBDRKQ010000090.1:0-4077 GCA_043813895.1 Planctomycetota bacterium | reverse complement strand
GAGGTCGACTGATGGACGCTGCCGAACAGATTGCACCGGACGTCGGCACGGCTGCGGCCTGTCGGGCGATGGGCGTGGCGCGGGCCACGCTCTATCGACGCCGCCGTCCGCAGACGCCTCCGAAGACGGGCGATCGCTCCCCACGTCGGCAACCGCGGGCACTCGACGCAGCAGAACGCCGGCAGGTGCTCGACGTGTTGCATTCAGGACGCTTCGTCGACAAACCGCCGGCGGCGGTCTACGCGGCCCTCTTGGACGATGGGACTTTTCACTGCTCGATTCGCACGATGTACCGCATCTTGCACGATCACCGTGAAGTCCGTGAACGCCGCAATCAACTGCGGCATCCCCACTACAAGAAGCCAGAATTGCTGGCTACCGGACCGAATCAGGTCTGGTCGTGGGACATTACCAAGCTGCTCGGGCCGGCCAAATGGACCTACTACTCCCTGTACGTGATCCTCGATATCTACAGCCGATACGCGGTCGGCTGGATGGTCGCTTCACGCGAAAACGCCGATCTGGCCAAACGGTTGATTCGCGACTCGATCGAAAAACACAAGGTTTCGGCCGATCAACTGACACTCCACAGCGACCGCGGCCCCTCGATGAAGTCACACACGGTGGGCCAACTCTTGGCCACGTTGGGTGTCACGAAGTCGCACAGTCGACCGCACGTCTCCAACGACAATCCGTTCTCCGAAAGCCACTTCAAGACGTTGAAGTATCGGCCCGAGTTTCCCGACCGCTTCGGCTCGCAGGAAGATGCCCGCGGTTTCTGCCAAGAGTTCTTTCACTGGTACAACCACAAGCACTATCACTCGGGCATTGGCCTGTTGACACCGGCCATGGTCCACTCTGGCCAAGCGGCGGAGGTTCTCAGCCGGCGTGCGCAGACGCTCGACGTGGCTTACGCGGCCCACCCCGAACGCTTCGTCAACCGGCCACCGCGTCCGCTGGCGTTGCCCGAGGCCGTTTGGATCAATCCGCCCAATTCATCACCGGATGCTCACGAAAAAGGGCTTCCGAAAACCGTCGGTTCCCAGAAGCCCGATGCACCTTCGGCGCACCCTCGATCCGGTTATCCCTCGCCAGGTTGCGTCCCCGCAGAGCCTGGCTCCGTTTCACCGGACGACCTCATGTTACCCGATTCGACTTTGCCACGATACCCACCCTCGGACACCCGAGGGATGCCTCAAAAAATCCCGGGGGCGTGGGGGCTGGCCCCCACATCAGAAAAAACCGCTCGCGAAGCGAGTCCACACTACTCTAATTTCGACAAGCAGGTGTCTCAAATAGGTTGACACGTACCGAACAGTGCGGGCTGGCGAAGTTCATGGGCGATGCGGGTCTGATGGATTACGCTCCGCTCGTCGTCGTAATGCATCTGGTCGCCGAGGAGGTACGCAACCTTGAACTTTCGCTCGATCAGAGCGAAGGACGCAAAGTGTGGCTTGAGGCTCTCGAGATGATTCAGGATGGCGAAGGATGTCTCGAACACAACACGTTCATCCCCTGTCGCACGTGCGATCAAGCCTTCGAGCCGGTCGTCGACGAGAAGCTACTCACGCTCTTTCTGACTTGGGCTGAGACGTATTCCACAGAGGACCTTCTTGCCATCCACCGCTGCCCCGCATGCGGCGGCCAACTCGGTGTCAAGCGAACCGAGAAGTATGAAGGCGATATGCATACGCCTGCACCTGGCTCCATCGCCAGCGATGAGGAGTGGGACGAAGTTCTACTCCAGTACAGCCGCCTGTGAAACGCGAGCCAGTGAACGCTGAACTTGTGCCGGGAGACGGAAAGGACGAGCCTCTCGATTCCGCGTTTTCCAGAAAGCCAAGCCTCAATCCCTATGTGCCTGAGCAATCGAGCTTGCCTCGGCGGTGTTGCATCGGTGTTGCCGTGTCATGGCAGGGCAACAGCAATGCCCTTCTGTTACACGGTTGTTACACCGCCCTGCAATGCCACAAAAAAAGACTTGGGGCGATTTGCCCTAAGTCCTTTGCTCACAAGTGCCCAAGAGAGGACTCGAACCTCCACGTCCATTACGGACACTAGGTCCTGAACCTAGCGCGTCTGCCAATTCCGCCACTTGGGCTGGCGTGACTGTACGCCAAAGATATAGGGACGTTGGCCTTTAGGCAAGTCGTGCTGACCGGTTTTTTCGTCGCCACGGGGGAATGGCAGCCGGGTTGAGGGCTCGCGATCATTTCCGATTGGGTGTGCCTGTGCCAAGCAGGATGTTCACGCCTTTCTTGTTCGACAGCACGATGTCCCGGCGGCCGTTGCCGTCGATGTCTGTGACGACAAACTGCGTGCCGACGCCGGTGTCGCGGCCGGCGGTGATTTCGTGTGGAATGAACGTCGGCGGGGAGCCTTTCTGACGGCGGACTTCGTACCAGTACATCACTGCCGGGTCTTTTCCGCCGGGATCGCGGCCGTTGTGTGCGAAGAAGCGTTTGCCGGTGACGATGTCCTTGTGGCCGTCGCCGTTGATGTCCTCGAAGTCGGGCGTCTCGTTGCAGGCGCTGTGCCAGATGAGGTGTTCCTTCCAGTGTCCCGGCTCGTTCTTGGGGTTCTCGTACCAGTGGAAGGGAGCGCCGGGGAAGCCGATCACGATGAAATCGTCCCAGCCGTCGCCGTTCACGTCGCAGGCGAAGTTGGCGAAGCTGTTGCTGTACCCTTTCCCGGCCACGTACTCGCCGACCGGGCGAATCGCGTGCATCTTCCAGTCGGGGGCCTCATACCAGACGTCACCGGCGAGCACGTCGCGCTTCCCGTCGTGATTGACGTCAGCCACGGCCACACCCTCGGAGCGGAACACGTCGTCGATCTTGGCTCGCTCCCATCCGACTCCGCCGGCTGCTTGGCGAGTCGTCTCCGCCGCGTCAACGAACGATGCGATGCCGAACGTCACGACGAGAAAGAAACAGATGGCGTGATGCATGGACCGACTCCTCGGTGAAATCTCTGACAGATCGGCGATTGACGGTGCGGACATCCTCTCCGCGCGCCGGTTGAGTTGGCAGCGCCCCAATGGTATCCGGCCGTTTCCCAATCCGCCAGCGCCCCAGCCGCTGAACTGGAAACGTTCCGCCGCGCCAAGTTGGGGACGGCCCAGATGCGTGCGAAAATGCGATCAGGTTGAATACGCATCAGGTATTGCGTTAGGATAGCTCACCGGGACTATGCCTGACTCCTTGGCGCGGGGCGATCGGATTCCCCGCCGATTCAATTGCGAGTGAAGGCGACGCGACGGATCCAGACGCTTTCTCAACTAAAGTGGGAGGGGATCAGATGTGGAACATGAACGCCATTAGCGCTTACATCCTGACGGCGGCACTGTTGACGCTGATCGGACTCGTTCTGGTCTGGCAGAGGCAGCGAACGCAGAAAACAATTGTCGTTTGGCTGGTGTCAGGACTGGCCGGGATTCTGTTGGGCAGCGTAGCGTCGTTTGCCGCCGTCCATCTGGGTGGATACGAGCTGACAAAGATCCGCATCTACCCCGATCCGACAGTGGTCGATCCGAACGGCAGCGCCGAGACGCCTGACGGAACGCCGGCAACGGGAGGTGGACCGCCGGGCATGGGGGGCGGAAGGTTTGGGGGCCCGAGGCCGAAGCGAGATTTGACCTCGCTCGTGCGAAAGGTCGAGCTTCTCACTGGCGACATTTCGCTGACGCTGAAGACCGAGCAAGCGGCCTCGTTGATCGGTGCACTGCAGGATATCGAAACGAGCGCCACGATGACCGATGAGCAGGCTCAGGCCAAGCACGACGAAATCCTGGCGATCTTTGATGACACGCAAAAGGCCAGGCTCGATGCCGTTCGACCGGCGTTTCGGCGCCGAGGGAGCGGTGGTGCTTCCGGAGGACCCGGCGGTGGCGGCGACCGCGATCCTGATGCGAATCCTTTCCAGCAAGAGGCGAATTCCCAACCCCTGGCGAGCCTGCGGAACAGATTCGACAAGGGGTCCCAGCCTGCTGAGAAAGGAACCGACAACAATTAGGTCGGCCGATCGGACGACCGTGAAATTGCCGCCGGCTATGCAGAATCTGGAGCCCGTTGTTGC
>JBDRKQ010000089.1:0-48075 GCA_043813895.1 Planctomycetota bacterium | reverse complement strand
TGCGTGAGCCGTGCGTCATGCGCGCGCCTGAAGTGCCCCAGACTTCGCCAACGGCGTCCCCGTAGATTGCGTGTTGCGTGGATTGTGCCCTTAGCTGGAACGAAGGTCGTCCAGAAACTCCGAAACTGGGGCAACTCCAGTGATCAACAAGTAGTCCCGGGCGCGTGTGCAGGCGACGTATAGCAAGTGCCGTTCGGTGTTGTACACCTCTTCCAAGTCAGCCTCATCGGTGACGGCCTCGATTCTAGCCTGGAGCGGTACAACCTCGTCATCGCACGCCGCGACAACCACGGCGCGGAACTCCAGCCCCTTGGCGTAGTGCATTGGGCAAACCGAGACGGAACCGGCGGTGACTTCTCTGCTCGCGTCAAGCGTAACGGCGTTCAAGCTTGCTGCTGAGACCGCCGCCAGCGCCCTTGGCAGCTCAGCATCCGATCGCACGAAGACACCGATCTCCTCTGCCTTGACGCCAGCCTCTGTTCGTTCGCCGAGCCAAGCGGCGATACCGCTTGTTTCGTCTTCAGCAGTTGGGAAAGCTCGGATCTCGGGATCAGGTCCGCTGAACGCGGAGACCGTGCCGGTTCGTGACTCAGTGTTCCCGTCGACATCGGACAGTTCAGCCGGCAGCAATCGGTCTGCCTGGGCACGGATCTCGTGTGACGTGCGGTAGTTGATGCGAAGCGTCTGGGACCGGCCACGGATGTCGACGCCGAGCGATTTCCACGAGAATGGAATCTGGAAGATCCGCTGTCCGAGGTCACCAGCGAAGAACAGGCCGTTTTCCTTCATGCCCGCGACAGCCGCCAAGAAGCGAAGTTGGGGAATGCTGATGTCCTGGGCTTCATCAACGACGATGAAATCGGCCGGATCAGCCTCGCCGTTGGCCACGAGCTCAGTGGCTGCCGTGAATACGCCCGGTACGGTGACCAAGCCGCGTTCGCTCAGCGCCGACCGAACGTGGTCGAAGATGGCCCACAGCAACTCGCGCTGCTTCTGCCCGAGTCGCGTCTTCCGCCCAAGACGCGCTACATCGCGGTACTCCTCCCACGACCGTAGCTGCCAGGCATCGACCACGTCGCACCACTCGGACTCGAGAAACGACGTCGAGAAGCGGTGGGCCTCAACCGACTCGGACGCGGCTGCGAGAAGCGCGCGGAACATGGAAGGCGTCGGGATCGTCGGCGTGCCAAACGCGGACTCGTAGATCTCGATTCCGACCTCGTCGATTGCCCTCACGGCGATGCGCTCTTCAAACGAAGACTCGTCGCTGATGAGCCGTTTCAGCTTCCGGCGGAGAGTGCGGGCAAGGGCAATGGAGAACGTCGTGAGCAGCACACGAGTTTGTGGATGATTTCTCGCCAAGTGTGCCGCCCGATGAAGAGCGACAATCGTCTTCCCTGTACCGGCGGAGCCAGCTACGCGAGCCGGACCGCCATAGTTCCGTTCGACGGTCTCACGCTGCGCCGGATGCAGGAATATCGCCCACTTGTCCCACGGGTATTCGAGTGCCCGCTCCAACTCCTTGTTGTTGGCGACCAGCCGGAAACGCCGCTGTGCATCGGGGTGACCCGCACCGACCAGAATTGCTTGTCCTTCGCTCTGTCCAGCTTATGAAACTGCATGCCCGGAGTCGCCGGGTTCATCTGCAGGTCGAACGCCGTCGTCTTTGCGGCCACCCGCTCATCGCTGGTCAAGCGGGCGAGGCTATCGGTGAATGTATCGGCAATGCGGAATTCCATTACAATCCTCGATCATGCGATCGACGCTACTTCCTCGTCTGACGCCAATTCGCAGTCGGCCCACCCGACGAGAAGCTGGACTTCACCAACCTGGGCACGGCCACAACCGTTTCGCCTCGCGTCGATGCGAAGAAGCTTGCAGAACTTGGAATATTCCTCAAAGCTTTCTTCAGGCGTCGCGAACGCCTGCACAAAGAATGCTGCCAACCCGATGTTGAATCGGCCTGCCTCGATAACCGCCGACGCACATCGATGCAGTATCTGGTAGCGTATTTCCGAGTACGCACCTTCCCGCACCGTGGGAAGGTGGCGCTCGATGAAATCCCAACGCTTAAGCCGATTTGTCTTGGAAGATTCCGAACTGGAAGCCGAGAGCCATTCTTGCAGCGTCTTGTTGCCGAAGGGCTCCTTTGCTTTGGCCTCGATGGCCAAGGAAGCCATGCCTTTACGTGTGCTGACCAAGGCCCAAAGATCGCACTGCGAAGCAGCCTTCCCTCCGGGAAGCTGAACCTTGTGCTCGGCGACGGCAATTTGCAGGACCGGATGAAGGTAGCCAGCGCGAATGAAAAGAGTCTCGATCGGCTTGGGAAACCGTGATCCTCCGGCTCGGTCGCCGTCGCCCTTTTTTCAAAGCGCCTGCCGCACAACGAGCGGCTCGCACGTTCGTCCCGTCAATGCAAAACATCGACCAGTCGATGCCCGCTTCCAACTCCAACTCCGCCTGAAGATGGGCCAGAATCTCATCCCAGGTGCCGTCCTTGCGCCAGTAGTTGAAACGATCGTAAACCGTTTGCCACGGGCCGTACCGCTCCGGCACATCCCGCCACGGAGCACCCGTGCGCAGCACCCACAACACCCCGTTGATGATCCTCCGGTGGTCCACCCACGGCCGCCCACCCGACGGTCCCACACGAACAGGAAGAACCGCTTCAATCCTCGCAAACTGCTCATCGCTCAACTCGTATCGCCGCATCCCTGCGCCCTCCAAATCGCCTCACGTAATTGACCGCTGCAATCAATATCGGAGAAAATAGAGGTTGTCAGACAGGGCCTAGATTCTGTCGCCCTCTCAGGGCTTGCTTCTGATCGCGTGCTTTCAACCCAGGGCTACCGCCCGGGTCTATTGTCTTTCGTCCCCTGGGACCGGCGCGTGCAACGACGAACTTGGCTTCGTCATTCGTCAATCAGCGATCGTAACCAGCAGTGCCTCCCTCACATACTGACTATCTTCACTCGTCGATCAGTCTGACAAAGCTGGACAGTTCTTCCCGGCTGAGTACCTGCTTGCTGACCAGCAGGCGAAGCAGTGATGCCAGGTAGAGCTTGAGTTCTTCGTTTTCCTTTTGCAGCACCCGGATTGCTTGATCTTGCGATTGATCCAGTTGCCGTTTGCGGCCGAGTTCCTGCTTCAGGGCGCCAATGTCTCGCTCGGTGTCGGCGATATCCAGACGGTTCCCGATGTCTCCAAGCAGCAGTGTACGTCCCCAACCCATGGTTGCCTCCTTTCACGTTTCTCTTGTGGGAGCGACATTGGTCGGCATCGCCCGCCGAAGGCAAATATTAGGAAGGCCGCCAAACGGCGAAGCCTCGTTGGATACGCCAACCGATGTCTACCACCCGCGAGCAAGCTCGGGTACTCTCGATCCCTCGGTCCCTCGACCACTTGGCCCCTCCCCGTTCATCCTTCATCCCTCATCCTTCAGCCTTCAGCCTTCTCCTACTTCCCTTCCTTCTCCCCCTTCTCTTTCACGGCGTTCAATTCCGCCCGCAGTGCATCGAGTTCGTCCATGTCTTTGGCGTGTTCGGCCTCGGCTTCGGCTTCTATCATGGCGTCGATCTCGGCGTCGGTGACGACTTCCGCCGGTGTCGCGGCTGTGTCGCTGGCGGCCATGTCTTCGACCGTTTCGAGGAACATGCTCATGCGCTCTTCCATGCTCTGCGATTGGGCCATTGCCTTCTCCCAGTCGGTCTGCGTCTTGACGAGGTCGGTCTCGCCGAACATGCGGCTGATCTCGCCGGCCATCGTGCCCATCGCCTGGGCGAAGTCCGTGGACGCCTCGGCCTGGCGTTTGATGATGAGGGCGTTCTTCACGGCCAGGAGCTGGCGTTCGAGCATCTTCTTGACCGTCGCCGTCTTCTTAAGCGAGTTGCGGATGAAGACGTACTGCCCCTGGTCGCCGATCTGCTTGGCGTTGCGCGCGTTCCTGATGAACTCGTCGGTGAATTTGTTCTGCTCAGAGATCGCCTTCTCAATGCGGCGGATGCCCTGACGAATCTTGATGTCCCGCTCGATGCGGCGCTCTTCGGATGACTTGAACAGACTCATGGGGAATCCTCAATAGCGAATAGCAAATGGCGAATAGCGAAAGAGCCGCCGACTATCCTCTCTCCCTTTCGATTCAGGTGTCCTCGCCGCTGATCTTCTTGGTATCCGCAGACGGTCGTGGAATTAACTCTCACCGAGTTTGACAATTCGATAGACTTTCTTGAATACCCCTGCATCTTCAGCGTACCGGGCATGCCCAATCATCAGGAGGTCCAACAAGATATCGAGCCTCTCCTGGGGATCGAGGCTCATGTAATAGCGCCGGTCCGCCCGGTCGCTTTCTTGAAACGAGTTGAAGCGTTGGACGACTTTCTCCATCGCAGTAGTTTCCTCTGCCCTCGGCGTCTATCCCGTACACCAGCTTCCTCGGGGTCGCGGTCCGATCCGGCTGAATCCTATTCCTCCGGTATCACCAGCCAGCAGATGATGTAGGCCAACACGCCGGAGAAGGCAGTCGCCACCGAGATGATGACGTACAGTATTCTCGCCAGCGTGTGGTCTAGGCCGAGGAAGTCAGCAAGTCCGCCGACTACTCCACCGATCATCCTGTGGCTGCGCGATCTTCTCAGCACTTTGCTCTGGTACATCGCCTAATCCTCCCCAACAGTCAGATAGAGGCGTCAATTCGCCTTTCGCAATTCGACATTCGCTATTCCCTACCCCTCCGCGGCCTGATGGCGTTCGCGAACGCGGCGGTCGGCCTCGTCGAACGCGTCCCCTGTATCCTTGATTAGGCCGGTGTCCATCTGGTCCCAGATGTCCAGCACTTGCTGGCTGCCCGGCGACAAGGCGCTCTCGCCCTCTTGCAGGCCGACGCTGAGCATCGAGTCGAGGCGGTCCTGGTACATCTCGGTGGTGATGGCTTCGTTTTCGATCATCTTCTCAAGCGACACGATGTCCTTCTCGCTGATCATGCCGACCTTGCTGCCCATCGCCTTGGCCTTGTCGGCGTTCTCACGGAGCATCCGCATCCGCGTGACAGTCAGCGCTTCCTTGCTGCGGATGTTGAGCTGTCGCGACGTCATGAGCTGTTCTGTCGTTTTCAGGTCGAACTCCTGGGCGAGGACGCGTCGCACCTCCGGCGACTTCTCCTGCCCGCCGCGCTCGAAGATCTCCTGCTTCTTGGCGGCAAGATCGGTCACACGCTTCAGCAGCCGGTCCCGATCACGCTGGAGGAGCAACTCCTGCCGCCGGAGTTCCTGCCGCGTCATCTGCGAGAGCGACTTGCTTTTCTTGGTTAGCCAGTCGAAGAGGCCCATGGGAAACGCCTGAGGAAAAGTCAAAAAGTCAAAATGCCAAAATAGCAAAACGCCAAACACCGAGACGTTCAGAAACGCAGTTTACGCGTTTCGCACTCTATTCCGCCTGGGCTTCGCCGTGCTCCGTGCGCGGCGGCTCCGTTTGCGCATCGGCCTGCGCGGCCGCGGTGTCAGTCGATCGGGGCTGAGCGGCCTCGCCATCATCTCCCTCCAGTTCCTTGAGGATGGCCGCTTCGTCGTCGGAGATGGCCGATTCGGCCATGCCGATTTCGAGACTGCTGACAAGCTCGTCGCTGGCACTGAGTTGTTCGAGGATCTCCTCGGCGTTGACGGCGGCCTCGGTGAGATCCTCGCTACTGGGTAGTTGCGCGACCGATCCTGTCTGTGCGAGTTCGAGGTTGTGAATGTGCGTGCTGATGATGTTGATCTGCTTGCCCAACATCGCCGCACTCGTATTCACGCGCGAGATGTCTTTGCGCAGGTGCGATATCTGCGCAGCGATCCGCCGCTTCGCGACTTTCGAGGAGGAAGCCTTGCCTTCTTCGTGGAGTCCCTGCTCCTTCGTTTCGAGCTTGCCGATGTCCTCGTAGAGCCTGTCCAGCCGCGTGGACAGAGCGGCCCGGCGTTCGGCCAGCACGTTGATCTTCTTCGCCTCCTCGCCCTCTTTCGAGAAGAGGCGCCTGATCCATTCAGACAGGGACATCGAATTGTCCTCCTTGTCGGACAACGCGGGAGCGCCGCGATAGAGTATGAGTTCACCGGACCGCCTGGAAACGTGCAGTTCCGGGTCGGCTTTGGCCTTCTGAGCAATCGCTTCGGCAACGAGCAGAGCTGGAAGATCCAGCTTTTCGGCAATGCTGCGGGCGGTCAATCCGCCTGTCAACAGGTCGGTGCTACGCTCCTCGATCTCGCGGTACACTCGAGTGATCTTGCGCGGGACGTCCTCGGGATCGAAGAGCCCGCAGAGTCGCGGATCGAGCGCACCGCCGGGGCTCCGGACGCGCCAGCCGCCTTCGTCGCCCGGCTCGATCAACACGAGCTTGACGTTGGGCATGTCAATCGCCAGATTCCAGACCTCCTCCTCGAAACCGCTCGGGCTGCAGATGCCGATCAGGTGCGGGGCCTTGCCGTGTTCGACGAGCTTGTCCACGTGTGCCTTGAGTTCGGCGAAGGTCACCGGCGGCGCGGGCTCGTCCGATTCCAGCAGCGGGCCGGGCGGCACAAGAACACTCGCCACCGTCACGCTCTTGAGCTTCTTCCAGAGAAGCCAGCGACGCTCGAACCCGCGGATCGTAAACCCCTTGCCGTGCGGCATCGCGGCGTAACGGTCGCGGTCGTAGATCCGACGGTCGGCCATGGTGGCGCGGATCTGCTCGCCGTTGTCGTGCTCCTGGGGCTCGTCAAACCAAGCGCCCGCGATGAACCGGCTGCCGGCGAACCTCAGCTTCGGCAAGACCCCCGAAAGGAAGGCCGACTCGGTCTCAAGAGCATGTGTGGTTGCCGTTTTCATTCGCTCGTCCAGCACCTGGGCTCGTCACAGCTTGCGCAATGACATCCGCTCGGGTCCGTCATGATCGACGTTGTCCGCACCGCCGACAATAGCGCGCGTGCGGGGGGTTCGTCTCGCGGCAGTCCGGATGGTCGCACTCCCACCGGGAGATGACACGCGGGCCGTCGTATGGTCTACCGCGGTTGTGGTGGCGCGCGTTGCTGATCCAGAACACCACCCCGAGAACAACCACGATGAGGATGATAGTGTCTGCTGCAATGAACATGGAATTCGCCACCATACCGCTTTCGCCATCACGCCGTGCGCGCGGGAATCCCCGTGCCGCAACGAACACAGAACTTATCATCGGGCGCCGGATACGCTTCGCACTTCGGACAGCGTCGCACCTCCTGCACAAGTCGGGCTCCACACATGATGCAGAAGTTGTCATCCGATTCGACCGCCTCACCGCAGGCCGCACACGTTCGGGTTTCTCCGGAGATGCCCGGACCCCCGGCGACCGCGATGGGTGAACCCGGTATCACGACGGGCGGCACGCAGCCGGCATCGATTGCGTCGAGGACATCGGCGGCGCTGGCGTAGCGCCGCTCGCGGCGTGTGTAGAGCCTCGCGTACACAAGGTCAACCCACGACGGCAGGCCCTCGCGGACGTGCGACGGCAAGTCGCTCCCGCCGGGCCGCTCTCCACACAGCATCTCGAACAGGACGATGCCGACGGCGTACAAGTCCGACCTCGCATCGGTTTCGTGCCCGTCCCGTTGTTCCGGCGACATGTAGGCCACGGTGCCGGAGATGCTTCGCCCTTCTTCGGATAGCAGACTGCCCGATTGCAGGATGCTGGCCGTCGTGACTTGCCCCGCCTTGCCGAGGCCGAAGTCGGTGACCTTCACGTCATCAATCTCGATTTCGTCAATCGACTTTGATCTCGCCCCGGCGATCAGCACGTTCGCGGGCTTGATGTCGCGGTGAATTACGTTGTTCTTGTGGGCGTGGTCCAACGCCTTGAGGATGCCGCACGTGATTCGCTGGGCCGTTCTGATCGGCAGTCCCGCGGGAGCGCCGTCGATCAGTTCTCGAAGCGACGGGCCGTCCACGTACTCCATGACGAGGTAAGGCACGTCGGCATAGGGATCGAGTCCGATAGCGCGGACGATGTTCGGATGGCGGAGTCCGTGGATGGTCAGGCCTTCCTTCTGGAGGTTGCGGACGAATTGTGAATCCGTGGGGACTTTGACTGCGACGACGTCTTCCTGCCAGATGTGATGGTGCGCCTTCCACACCTGGCCGAAACTGCCCGCGCCGACCTGTTCGTCCAGCAGGTATTCGCTGATTCGATCGCCCACCTTCGGTCCTGTCATGGCGTCATCCTCAATCGAACGGGCTGCCTCCCCCACAGTTGCCTCGCCCTCGGCTGCCTCGCGTGTGTGGCTGCGTCCCTGCGACCGTGAGCATCGGCGGATTGCCTTCGGAATGGATCGATGCAGGTCACGAGTCCGCGTGCCTCGCCAGGGACTCGCAGATCACGAAATTATAAGCTGCAGCCGCAAGGAAACCAATCAGCACGACGATCCACGTGAACGTACCGGTGATGGGTTCGTCGGCCAGATAGAATGCCAGGATGATGTCGATGAGCCAGTAGCCGGCGATGACTGCGAGGCTCATCCCCGCGGCGGCGTTGGTCGACAACCGATCCGCCTGGAACGCGAGCAACGGCCGCATGAAGAGGTAACTCGACCACGGCAGCGCCGCGGCGATCGCGAGCCAGATCAGCGAGACCTTGACCACGTGGCCGAACGCCTTGACCTCTTCCGGGTTCTGCCAGCACCACACGCCGCCGAGTACAACGGCAACGGCGATGAGGGCGGCGGCGGTCTTCTTGCCGATGAATTTGCCAGCTTCGACCAGAATCACGGTCTTCCTCTCGATGTCCTGATGCCCCCTGATACCCTAAATATAGCCGTCGTTTGCAGTTGCGATACTACAAAGCCGGCGGCGGTTTGGAATCAGCCTCCCTTGACCGGCAACGCATTTCGTGCGAAATTATAACGCGAGTATTCGCAGTAAGTTATCGCATCGAGCGAAAAGGGTCCGTTTACGCGTCGGCGACAAGGCCGATTCCTTGTGACCGGGGAGACATCATGCCCAAGGCGGTGGAGATTCGTAGAGGACAGGCAGTCATGCACGAGAACCAACTCTGGATCGTGCATGAGGCCCAGCACGTTGCCAAAGGAAACAAGGGCAGCTACATGAAGTTGAAGCTCAAGAACTTCAAGCAAGGCAACGTGGTTGAGTATCGGTTCAACGTCAACGACAAGGTCGAAGTGCCCTTTGTCGAAGACAAGCCGTTCGAGTTCCTTTACCGCGACGGCGACCACTACGTGGTGATGGAGACCGTCACCTTTGAGCAAGTCAACGTCAGCAAGGATCTCATTCCCGACGGTGAGAAGTTTCTCAAGGGGAACGAGCAACTCATGTGCAAGATCATGGACGGCCAGATCATCGGCGCGGAGTTGCCCAACACAGTCGAGTTGGAGGTTGCCGACGCGCCGCCCGTCGTCAAGGGCGCGACGGCCACGAACCAGAGCAAGGAAGTCACGCTCGAGACCGGCTACAAGCTTCGCGTGCCGCCTTTCATCAGCAATGGCGAGGTCCTTCGCGTCGATACGCGGACGGGCGAGTATATCGAGCGTGCGTGAGAGCGCGCCCGCGTTTGCGCTTGGATGAGCCGGTCCCGCCGTGCCCGGCGCCCGGTCGTGCGAGGATCGCGAAGGCGATTCGATCGATGCAAACGAGTCCGTTTCGCGCAGCACACCCTTATCCCCTGTTCCTCAATGCCGTAGCGGTTCTGGGAGGCATCATTGATCCGCTTGCAGGGGTATTCACAACGCTACTGCGGATATTTTGGCGGAGTCGCCTGCCGAATCGAGCGGACACGCCTCAGCGGCGCCGTCGCGGGCTCACGCTCATTCTCGGGGGCATCGAGGGTCCCAGTCGATATGCCGCCAGCATGGCCCGCGGCCTCCTCATGTCGGGCTATCGCGGGAGCGTGGCGGTCTTCCCCTGGAACCGACGTGGAGCTCGCGGGATTCCGCTGCTCTACGTTCTGAGGAACCTCATGAACCGCCGACACCACGAACGCTGGTCGGACCGCCTCGTTCGTACGATCCTGGACTACAGGTCCGAGTATCCGAATTCGCCCGTGAACCTGCTGGCGCAATCGGGCGGTTGTTGGGTCACGCTCCGCGCTTTGGAGAAGCTGCCGGCCGGGGTTTGTGTCCGGAGCGTCGTGTGGCTGGCGCCGTCGATCTCGCCGGCTCGTGACATCGCGGCGGCGGTTTCACGATGTCAACACGGTCTGGTGTCTTTTGGCGGCCCGGGCGACTTCTTCTTCCTTGGGATGGGCACGCTGCTCCTCGGCACTTCGGATCGGGTTCACACGCCCAGCGCTGGGTGGATCGGCTGGCGCCACCGCCCCCAGGGTTTCACGGAATGCCGGTGGCGTCCTGCGTGGATCAAGTTCGGCTACCTCGGGAACCACACGTCAACGTCGGCGAGGCGGTTCATTGAGGATTTCGTGGCGCCACAGCACATCAGATGATGTTTTCGTTGTTTCTTGGACGGGGCAGAGCGGTAAGGTGATGAATGGGGAGATGGCATCTTCGGCTTGACCGTTGCGTGCGGACTGGACTAGAATCGCCCCACTTGAAACGCCGGACTTGAAGCGGCGCATCGGTCGTGCAGCCGGTCGTTACCAACCGGCCACCGTCAGAGCCGGCGCGGACAGGCCGGACCGGTGATCGCCGGCCTGAGAGAGCACGCTGAATGGACATTGAAGAAATCAAGACGCTCACTGATCTCATGGTCGAGAACGACCTCTCAGAAGTCATGATTCGGGACGGCGATAAGCGGATCGTCCTGCGAAGGGGCAGGGCCGGCGGCAGTCAGCCTGTGGTGTCGGCACAGTCGGCGCCGGCCACACCGGCCGATCTTGCGCTGTCGCCAACGGCCGCCGCTCCCGCCGTGCCCGGATTGGAAAACGAATCGCCGCCGCCTAAAGACGAGCAGGCCGTCTTCATTGCGTCGCCGATGGTGGGCACGTTCTACGCGGCGCCCGATCCGGAATCGCTTCCGTTTGTTCAAGTCGGCGACCATGTCAATCCCGATACGGTCGTCTGCGTTATCGAGGCGATGAAGGTTTTCAACGAGATCAAGGCCGAGGTCTCCGGCACGATCGAGTCTATCGAGGTGGAGAGCGGCAAGCCCGTCGAATTCGACCAACCCATCATGAGAGTGCGTGTCGGCTGACGTTTTGGGGTGGCAGGCTGAAAGGAAGACAGGCAAGCGTGTCCGTCTCGCAGATGTGGAGACTCAGTGGCGGCTATATCCTCTCGATCCAAGATCAAGAGACGCAAGTTCAGCAGGATCCTGGTTGCGAACCGCGGGGAGATCGCGTTGCGAGTGATCCGCGCGTGTCGCGAACTCGGCCTCGAGACGGTTGCGGTCTTTTCCGAAGCCGATCGTGACGCCCCATACCTCCGCCTGGCGGATCAGGCCGTGTGCATCGGCTCGGCGTCCCCCGCGCAGAGCTACCTGCGGGCGGACCGGATCATCGCCGCCGCCGAAATCACGAACGTGGACGCGATCCACCCCGGCTACGGGTTCCTCGCTGAGAACGCGGACTTCAGCGAGCAGTGCCGGGAGAGCAAGATCGAGTTCATCGGCCCGAGCGCCGAGTCGATCCGGCTCTTGGGCGACAAGACGGCCGCCAGGAAGCTCGCGAAGAAGACTCGTGTGCGCGTGATCCCCGGCAGCGAGGGTGTCGTGGAAAACGAGGAGCAAGCGGTCAAGTTGAGCGCGGACATCGGCTACCCGATCATGATCAAAGCGGCCGCCGGCGGCGGCGGGCGCGGCATGCGTGTGGCGCACAACGCCGCGACGCTTCGCACCCAGTTCCGCAACGCCTCGCTGGAGGCTGAGGCCGCATTCAAGGACAACCGCCTGTACGTCGAGAAGCTGATCGAGTGCCCGCGTCACGTCGAGGTTCAGATTCTCGCGGATCAGCATGGGAATCGCGTGCATCTCTGGGAGCGAGATTGCAGCGTGCAGCGGCGCCACCAGAAGCTTATCGAGGAGTCTCCTTCCCCCGCTATCGACGCGAAGACGCGCGAAGCGATGTGCAAGACGGCGGTCCGTCTGATCGAGGCGGCGGGGTACTTCAGTGCCGGAACCGTCGAGTTCATGGTGGATCGGAAGGGGGAGTTCTACTTTCTCGAAGTCAACACGCGGATTCAGGTCGAGCACCCCGTTACGGAGATGGTTACAGGCGTCGATCTGATCAAGTGGATGATTCGCATCGCCGCGGGCGAGAAGTTATCTCTTCGACAACGTGATATTCCTCGCAACGGTTCGGCGATCGAGGCGCGGATCAACGCCGAGGACCCAGACCATGGATTCCGTCCGATGCCCGGCACCATCCAGGAGTTTCAGGCGCCGGGCGGTATGGGTGTGCGATTCGACACGCACGTTGGCGCGGGCTACACCATCAGCCCGCACTACGATTCGTTGATCGCAAAGCTGATCGTACACAGGCCCGACCGCAAGGAGGCGATCCGGTGCATGGAATGCTGCCTAGCGGAGCTTCACGTCTCGCCGTTGAAGACGACGGCGCCGTTCCTCCTGAAGGTCTTTCAACACCCCGACTTCGCCGCCGGGAACTGCGATACAGGTTTCATCGAGCGGACCATGTTGAAGTAGCGGCGTGCATATCGCGGCGGGGTCTGACGTTTCAATCAGCTGCATCGTTCCGTGCGCCTCAGCGTGCCTCCTTGGTGCGCGCAGCCGAAAACGGGACGGCGCGGAGGCAATTCGGGACGGGGATTGATCGCGGGGAATAACCGCCCAGGCTCGGGCGGCCGTTTGATTCCCCCCGTCGATGTCGCTTCTACCCCTCTTCGAGGTCGTCTCGATCGGCTGTCGAGCCCAACCTGGATTATTCAGAACGGCCCCCTGTTTTTGGTGTGTTTGCTGACAGGACATTCTGGGCACAGTTGTGCGAACGCGGGATTCGCTGGGGAAGAGAAACGGGAAACCTGGTCAGTGCGGCCAGGCTGATCCTCGTCACCAAGTGCTTGGAGGTGGAATCGGCCGTTCCGTCGTTTCAACTCGGCGTTGGTTTTCTCCTGCGGCATCAGGAGCCTGATGGGTGTTTCGGTGTGAGCAGTCCCTACAGCCCAAACGCCTATCGCGATGGTGTCCTTGCCGCAATCATGGCGTTGGGGGCGAGCCTGTGATGGGAGGCTTGCTGAGTCAGACGTTCGAGTCGATGGAGATTGGGGAGTCCGTCGTGACAGTGCCGAATGCACGCGATGGTGCCACTGGCGGCTCGTCCGCCAGTGTTTCGCGCGTATCCGTGGGCAGAATAGCACTGGCGGGCAAGCCGCCAGTGGCACCAGTCGTTTGACCGGTTGCCAAGCAGTAGCGGTCTCACCGACTGCTCCAGTATGATACGCGTGCTGTGGACAGGCGGGCTGGACAATCGAGACTGATGCGAGCCGTGCCGCAATGACCGTATCCTACAACACCTTCGATCGCCTCAAAGAGAAAGGCCTGGCCGCCTACAAGAACGGCGACTATGCGGCTGCCAAGCCGTTTCTCATGCAGGCTGCGGACGCGATGATCAAGATCGCCGGCCAGACGACGGATGCCGATTGGCGGCGGCGGCGCAAGGCCATGGCGGCAGAGTTGATTGAGTTCGCGAAGAACTGCGACGAACATGCCGCGCAGCACCGCAAAGGCGGCCCGCGCGCGGCCGCTACCGATTCCAGCGAGAGCTCCGCGGACGCCTCCGACTGGATTGTCCGCGAGAAGCCAAACATCAGCTTCGACGACATCGCCGGGCTCGAAGATGTCAAGCACGAGATCCGGATGAAGATGATCTACCCGTTCAGCCACCCGGAGCTTGCGGCGAAATACAAGATCGCCACGGGCGGCGGGCTGCTGCTCTACGGCCCGCCCGGCACCGGCAAGACCATGATTGCCAAGGCCATCGCCTGCGAGATTGACGCGACGATGTTCGTCATCTCTCCTGCGCAGGTGCTAAGCAAGTGGGTGGGCGAGGCCGAGCAGAACATCCGCAAGCTCTTCGACGCGGCCAAGGCGGAGAACCAGGCGATCATCTTCATCGACGAAATCGAGGCCCTGGTACCGTCTCGCCGGTCTTCACAGAGCAGCGTGATGACGCGCGTCGTCCCGCAGATTCTCCAGGAACTCGAGGGCTTCGAACGCACGTCCGCCTCGCGGCCGCTACTGTTCGTCGGTGCGACGAACGAGCCGTGGGCGCTCGACGTCGCCGTCATGCGGCCCGGTCGGTTCGATTCGAAGATCCACGTGCCGCTGCCGGACGAGCCGGCGCGCCACCGCCTGCTGGAGATATACCTGGGCAAGCGACCCCTCGCAGCCGACGTGGATTTCGGTCGGCTCGTAGGTCGGCTCAAGGGCTACAGCGGCGCGGATATCAAGGCCGTGGCGGCCAAGGCGGCGACGATTCCGTTCATGGATGCGATCGGAGGTGGAGAGCCGAGGCCCATCTGCATGAAGGACATTGAAGCGGTCATTGTGGAGATGCCGCCGTCGGTCCGCACCCGCGATCTGGCGAGATTCGAGGAGTTCGACGCGAACAACTGAGCCGCCGCACGCATAAGGAAGAGGGGGGCTCGGAGCTACGAACCGTGGCAACTCGATTCGACATGGAGGCTTTCAGCCGTGATCACACACTGGTCGCGGTCCTTGTCCTCGCCGACGAGGTGTTCTCATTTCTGTCGCGAGCATTGACGATGCCGTCGGCGTGCGTGGCGATGGTCGAAGGCGAGTCGGGCCAACCGTCACTCGTGCCGGCGGGCCAATCGGTCGAGGCGTCCGGCGCACGTGCGCTGTTCTTCGCGAAGACATCGCTGCTCCCCCTGGAGTATGCCTTCAGCGGGCTGGATTCGAAGGACGGCTACGAGTTCGACGCACGCGTCCGGCTATCCGTGCGCGTCGTTCCGGAGCGGGCGGAACTGGCTGCGCTGCGAAGGGCGGTGTTCACGGGCGAGAACAGGATCGATCTTTCACACCTGCGCGACCACTGCGAAGAGGCTGTGCGAACGGCCGTCTCGGCCTTCACCAAGACCCGAGACGCCGCAGCGCTGAGTTCTCCCGAAACGTGGAGCCAGTTCGACGGCCTGCTCACGGAGTTGTTCAAGCCGGTCGGCTTTGAATCCGGCCTCGCGCTCGGGCCGGACCCCCGGATCACGCTCGAATCCCCCGCCTACGCCGAGGCGCGTCAGGCCGATCAGTCCGCATCGCTGCACCGCAAGCATCTCGAAGCCGAGGAGCAGCTTCGCGCGGCGGCCGTCGAAGCGAGGGCTCGGCATCTCGAAGACCTCGAAAAGCTGCTCGAACGCGTGCGGGATATCGCCGACAAGAGCGGCAGCATGGATGTCGCAACATTGGTCAAGACGTTCGACGCCGGGCAACGCGGCGTCCTCTACGAAGGCCTGGTCGCACTCAATCAGACCGGCAGTGCGACGAGGGCGATCCTCGTCGCGGCGGGAAACGAACTCATCTGGTTCGATCCGGCCTCGCCGCAGACGCCGTTCCGCAGGCAGGACCTCACTTCCGACCTCGGCCCACTGCGGTCGATCCGGCTCTCACAAGACGGTAACGACCATCTACTCATGGTCGGCGCCAGAAACGGCATACATCTCATCAGCGCACACGACGGCAAACGCGTCATATACACACTCTCGTGTGAAGAGGAATTGCGGGGCGGCGTCAACTCCGCGGCGTTGCTCGGGGATTCGCTTTACGCCACCCACTCCGAAGTAGGGCTCATCCGCTGGGAGCGATCGCGGCCAGATGCGCACGAAGTGTGCCTCGCCGACGTCACCGACAGAGCAAAGAGCATCCGCAACGTGCAGGCCGATGAGTCCGGGCGCATCTGGTTCACCGTGAACGACCGTGTCATCAGTTGGGAACCGACTGGGGATACCGCGCCTGTGCAGTTGGCCGCGCCCGCCGATGTCACCGTCCTCATCGTCTCCGACGGCCACGCATATGCAGGCCTGGAGAATGGCGCGGTCGTCCGGTGGAACACGGCCAACACGAAGAACCGGGTGACGCTTCGCAGTGCGAGCGGAGAAGCGGTCCGCTCACTCAATTGGCTCGGAGGCGGCGGCATCCCACGACTGCTCATCGCCGACGGCAGACCCCTTCTCGACCTGCAAGTCCTCGGCGACACGTATCGGGGCGAGTACCGATGCCATCGGCACTTGCGGTGGGGCTTCGCGGCGGAGGACTACATCGTCGGCGTAGACAGCTCGCGCGACCGAATCATCATCTGGCGGATCGATACGCCCGCCGAGCCTGCACAGACGGTCTCCATCGGGCGAATCTGCGGCCGCTCGATCCACGATGTGGCACTGCTCCCAAAACCGCCGGAAACCGACTAGCCCTAATCGAGAGGACCGCGTAGCGTCCGACCTCCGTGTCTGTGGCGCCGGCGTCTCGCCGGTGAAAGCAAAGAAGCCAAGCTCCAATACCTCACCGCCGGGACGGCCGTGCCACAGGTAGCGTCGGCCCCCCGTGGCCGACGTCACAGTCGGCGGCGCAGCCCGCCGAGTTTGTCATGGTCCTGGCTGTCACCTCACCGACGCGTTCGCGCTGACGCGCCACACACCATCGGCTATGATTACCTCTCATGTCGTTCGTCATCGGTTGCCCATTGTGTCACCAGGCTGTGACGGTCTCCGGCGAGCAGGCCGGCCAGGCCCTTGCATGCCCGCATTGCCAGGCGCACTTTCAGATCACCTCACACGGGACGGCCGGCGTGCCGCTGGCAACCCCCCTGCCTTCCGGCGATCCCGCCTCCTCGACGCGAAGTTTTGTATTCACATGCCAGCGATGCGACTCAAGCCTTGAGGCGATGGGCGGCCAGTGCGGACAGCCAGGACGATGCCCCACCTGCGGCGCTTCCTTCACCGTGCCAGACATCGATCCGTCGAGCGGTCGGGCGAGGAGCCCGGCGCTCGTCGCGGACGATGGCCAGCTTCCCACGCCCATGCACGCCTACGCGACCGCCGGCGCCCGTGCCCCCCAGATTCGCCGGCGTTCCGACGGCACGCAGGTGATCGTCTGCCCGAGATGCCGGCGCGAGATGTCCATCGACGCCGATGCCTGTACCGCATGTGGGATTCCGTTCACAGTGGAAGGCGCGCCCACGGGCGAGGGGCCGGGGCCGAGCACCAACGGCATGGCCACCGCCGCCCTCACCGTGGGAATTCTCGCGGTGTTGTCGTCCTGCCTGCCGATATTAGCACCTGTGGCAATAGGGTTGGGAGTCGTCGGTATGGAACGCGCCGAGGCGATCCGTGGCGGCGACACCGGCCGAGGAATGGCCATTGCGGGGATCGTTTGCGGCGCTGCGGCGATCGCGCTCTTTGTCGTCTTCCAACTGGCCGACCTTTTGTAGGATGGAATACACCGTGACCGGCGAGACGCCGATGCTCCCCGCCCGAGAACAAACCGCGATTCACATCTGCCGAATCGATCGGCATCGCTGTACGCGCCTCGATGAAGCCCGCACGCTCGAATGGATCGTCACAAACGGTCGCGGTGGTTTCGCCATGGGCTCGGTTGCCCAGATCCTCACGCGACGCTACCACGGCCTCCTCGTCGCGGCGATCGACCCGCCCGTGGAGCGATACGTCCTGCTCGCGAAGCTCGACGCGTTCGTCACGATCCGAGGCAAGATCCACCACCTGGCGGCAAACGAGTACATCGACATCGTCCGCCCGAAGGGATACAAGCTGCTCGAATCCTTCACGACGCTGCCCTACCCGACCTGGCGATGGCGCGTCGAGGGCGTCACGATCGAGCAGACACTGTGCATGGTCGAGGACGAAGACACGACCTTCGTCAGATTCCGCGTCCTCGACTGTGACGAACCGGTGGCACTGACCGTCCGGCCGTTCTGCGCCAGCCGCCACTTCCACCATCTCGACCACCGAGACGACCTGGCCGGTCAGCACATGGACGTTGCCGGAGACCGGCTGGCGTTCTACTGGCCCGGCGATCGACCCACGTGGCAACTCTCCCACAATGGGAAGTTTGACGAGCAGCCCGGTTGGTTCTTCAGCTTCTTCCTCCGCATCGAGCACGAGCGGGACTATGACAAGACGCAGGACCTTTTCACGCCCGGCGTGATTACCGCCACGCTCCAACCGGGCGACGATGCCGGCCTCGTTTTCGCCGCGTCCACACAAGACCGAGCCTGGCGCGACTGGCCCAACGCATTCGACCGGTCCGCCTTGGCCGACGGCAAGATCGCGATCGCCGCGGAAAACGCAGGCATGCCAACCGACGACCCACTGACCATGCCGCTGCTGCGGGCAACGCGAGATTTCCTCGTCGTCCGAGACGGCGATCTCAAGACCGTCATCGCGGGCTATCCCTGGTTCGGAGACTGGGGCCGGGACACCTTCATCTCCTTGCCCGGCCTCTGCCTCGTGCCGGGCCGATTCGACGACGCGCGGCGAATCATCCAGGCCTTCGCCAAGCACGTCGATCAGGGCATGATCCCCAACCGCTTCCCGGACTTCGGCGAGGCTCCCGCTTACAACACTGTCGACGCAACGCTCTGGTACGTCCACGCGATCGACCGCTACCTGACCTACACGGGCGACTGGGAGTTCGTCGCCGATACGATGTTCCCTGTCATCGCCGACATCCTCGCCGCCTATGATGTCGGCACCCGGCACGGCATCCGGCTTTGCGATGACGGTCTCATCACCCAGGGCGAAGAGGGCCTGGCCCTAACATGGATGGACGCGAAACTCCAGCCCGACCGTGCCATCACACCCCGGATCGGCAAGGCCGTCGAGATCAACGCTCTCTGGTACAACGCCCTGCGGATCGCGGCATCCTACGCACAGCGTATGGGTAACCCCGAACGGGCCGGACACTGGACTCGGGCCGCGGACCGCGCGCGATCCACTTTCAATCAGCGATTCTGGAACGAAGTGCGGAGGTGTCTCTTTGACGTCGTCGATGTCGACGGCCAGGACGACGAGAACGATCCCGCGGTCCGCCCGAACCAGCTCTTCGCGATCAGCCTGACGCATCCTGTGCTCGACGAAGCACGATGGGATCACGTCGTTCGCATCTGCGAAAAGGAACTCTGGACCCCGATTGGATTGCGCACCCTCTCGCCCAACGATCGGGCCTACTGCCCGCGATACGAAGGCGATCTCGAAAGCCGCGATGAGGCCTACCACCAAGGCACCGTTTGGCCCTGGCTGCTCGGACCGTTCATTACTGCGTATGTGAAAGCGGCGGGTTTGCAGCAGTCAGCAAGCAGCGGTCAGCGGTCAGCAGTCAGCAGTCAGTTGTCAGATGTCAGTAGTCAGCGGCCAGAGTCGAATCAAAGAGCCCCCGGCCTTGGCCAGGAGGTATCCTCCGATGTGAACAGCAATGCCCCCGGCGCGGTACACGCCAAAGCCCGCGGCTTCCTCGACGGGCTACTCCCCCACTTGAATGAAAACGGCATCGGCAGCATCGTGGAAGTTGCCGACGGCGATCCGCCGCACTCACCGGGCGGCTGTCCCTGGCAAGCCTGGAGCGTTGCTGAACCGCTCCGCGCCCTCTGCGAAGACATCCACCGCCCGAACCCGACCGTCGTTTAGCACTGCAGCGCAAAGTGAACTCAAGATATCCCCGGGTCCGGTTCGACAACTCCCTTCATGGAGACGGATTACGTCCTTTGACGGGAGCACAGACCGGGAATCAGGGGCACATGGCGATGGTGCCGCCGCGGCAGACGGACCGCTGCGGCGAGCAGTAAGAACTCAGGGCACTTCCCCGGGGAGCGGCAACGGAGATTGGCGTCAGGTCGTCGTCTCGGCGTCCGGGCTACCTGGTTCGCTCTCGATCAGTGGCGCGCGCGCTGGCTCCTCTGCCGTCGGTGGCGCGCGCCGGGGTACCGCCGCCGTTGGCTGGGCGGCGTGGCCGTCGACGACGATGTCTTCGAAGGCGCGGCCCTTTCTTCGCATGGAGTGGATCACGAACAGGAGTGCCGCGGCAACGAGATACGCGGCGGCGATCCGATAGCCGCGGTGCCAGAACGCGCCGTCGGTCTTCTCAAGGTACAGGCTCGTGTCCTTGAACGCGTCTTCGCTGCGCTGCCAGACCAGCAGCTCGCGCGGCGCGGACGTGATGAGCTTTGGTGCTTCGGCTTCGGCCGTGATCTCTGCATCGACAACGCGCTCGGCCTCGACATCGCCCTCTGGTGAGGTCGGTTGTTCCGCGAGTTGTGCGACGGCCGCCTGCGGGGCTGCTGCGATTGCCGGGTCCGGCTCCACCCGGAAGGCGTGCTGGAAGCCGAGCAGTGTGACGACCGTTGCGAACACGCACCATATGGCGGCCGTCTTGAACTTCCGATCGATCAGGAACGCGCTTACGGCCGAGATGATGATGCAGGTGATGATGTAGCCGCCGTTCGCGCCGGCCAGGGCGTAGATGCCGACCGGCCACCAACCGTCGGTGTGGACCGTCTCGATGAGTCTGTTGTGCTCGGCGACCATCGGCAGGATGCCTGTCGCCGCGCCTGTGCCAGCGAGAATCTGCGGCACATAGAACAGGGCGATGGCCGCTACGGCGGGAAAGAACGCGATGGCGACGGCGGCGTAGTGCCGCTTGGGCACGGCTTCATAGCTTTGCGCCGTGATGATGATGCCGATCCACATGACGATCGCGATGCCGGCCTCCATCGGGATCACGGCGACGAAGAGCTTTGAGAGGCCGAAGACGAAGATGAGCGTGAAGAAGAGCCCGTTGATGATCGAGTAGCCCGAGCGCGCGCCGAGCGCCTTCCATCCCGGATGGCCGATGTAGATCGTGGTCGGGAAACAACTGCCAAACAGGCCCGCCGCGATGGTGCCGAGTCCGTTGACGGCCATGCAGGCGCCGGTGTTGAAGCGGTCGCCGGCGGCCTCGGCCGACTCGATGTTCTGGAGTGAGCCGATAGCGTTGATCAAACCCATCGGCAAGATCACGCCCAGGAAACTGAGGAGAAGCGGTTTGTTGGATTGGAGAACGCCGAGCACCTCCGAGCCGAAGAAGGTCGGCAGGTGGTAGTTCTCCGAGAAGAAGGTACGGGGTTCCCCGAACATGGCTGACAGGATGCCCTTGACAGCTCCGCCGTCCATCATGCCTGGGTCGATGAACTGCGGGATCGTCCAGGCCAGGATCGTCCCCACGATGACGGCCACGAAGCCGCTCGGCAGGCCGCGGGGGAATCTCACCTTCGCGAAGTAGCCTATCAGCACAATGAACATGGGCACAATGGCGACGAGCGGCCGCTCGAAGATCTGAAACGCGAACGGACTCGCGATGAACATGATGCCGATGGCCGCCAGCGCCGAGAGCAGCGCCGCCCGGGGCGTGACGCGCCGGACCCAGCCGCCGATGAACGCACCAAGGAATTCAATGATGCCGCTGCCGATGCACGCCAAGAGGCCGATCTTCCAGGCGAGCAACCCCGCCCCCTCGTCGCCGAGCGTCGGCTTGTACAGGTGATACACCGGCGCGAGGATGAAGAAGATGTACGCGAAGACCGACGGCGTGTTGATGCCGTATGGGAGGGCCGTGCAGGTTGTGTTGCCATCGCGACGAGCCACCCACCGGGCGAGTAGCGCGTAGAAGATGTTGCCGACGAGCAGGCTGACGGCGACGCCGGGCAGGATTCGCACGAAGATGATCTCGTCTGTGAAGCCGCAGAGCTTCGTGCAGAGGCCGACGATCACCAATACCTGCACGAGGTTGTCGACAGCCAGACCGAAGAAGCCGTCGAGGTCGCCCTTGACGAACCAGGGATACCTGTGTTTTGCGTCCATGAATGGTCCTCCGGGCGGCGTGGTCGCACGGCGGGCGGGAGTCGCCCTGTACGGGAGTTGGACTCGGACGGCCGCATATTCGGCGCACGCCCGCGCCGGCCGCGAGTTATACCCCGTTCTCTCGTTGATGGAAACCGGGCCCGCAAGGGGCTTCCGCCGGGCCGGAAGTCCGCGGTTCGACTGGGCTCGAGACCACCGAAGCCACTGACCGGAAACGGCCTTAGTGCTCCGACACTACTCAATTGATGGGCCCTGCTGGGTGCCACGGGCAGCTTGTCTGCCCGTGCCCATCGGCGGGCGAGCCGCCAGTGGCACCCCCCTCCTTCTATGGCAATCCGTCGTTTCAGCCGTGTCGGAGCACTAGCTTTCGTTGTCCTGGATGATCTGGAAGAACGTCCCCGCATCCGGAGCCGCGAGCAACTGCTCCATGACGGACGCATTGGTCACGAGCCGGCTGAGTCGCGCGAGCGCCTGGATGTGAGAACTCGTCGCATTGGCCGGGCTCGCCAACAGCGCGATCAGCGTGACAGGCTGGCCGTCTACCGCGGCGAAGTCGATCGGGTTGGCCGCGCGGCCGAAAGCGATGATCAGATGATCGACTGCATCACACTTCGCGTGTGGAATCGCGAAGCCTCGACCTATACCGGTCGTCCGTTGCGCCTCGCGCTCCAAGACGGCATCGAGCAACTGGTCACGCCGCTCGGTCAAGGACTGCTCGGCAATGATGTTGACAAGTTCGGTGATGGCCTGTCGCTTCTCGGTGGCCGCCAAGGGAACTTTGACAAGCGGCAGCGACAAGTGATCTGTGAGTTTCATGCTTCGGACTTTCCGGATTCTCAAAACCCCATATGATACCGTCGATGGCTTCTGGGCTCAAACCGCCGGCCCAGGATGATCCGTGGGTGCCCCATCCCGCTTCGGCTGTCTGTCAGGCAGCCGATCGGGGTGGGGGACGGAATGACCGCGTAGGGTGCCTGTGAATCCCAGTCAAGCCCACACCTCCAAAGGAGGCGAGACACTCGGCCAGGATTATTCGACCCCTGGCTCCCGCCAGGGGCTATCGGCTTCGGGCGAACGGCGTGATTGTGCCCCCGGTTGCGATTCGCGCTGGTACAGGCGTGCGTCAGCCACACGGCCCGGTTGCGAGCAGATCGTTCAGGAAGGCCGACAAATCCCCTCCATCCACCCGGCCGTTATGGCTGTAGTCGCCACAAGCGCAGGCTGGATCGGGCGGGGCACTCTCGACCGCGCAGTCAATGAACCCTGCCAGATCCTCGCCGTCGACGACGCCATCGCCCGTGAGGTCTCCCGAACACGTCGCGCACCATTGGGGGCAGGTAAATGCGCCGCACCTCGACCCGGCGCCGCCCGGCATCCCGCCCTCGTGCAGGCACCGGCCGGTCGTCAACTCCACGCAGCAACCATCGTCGAAACAACATGCCTCGTAGTTCACGTCCGGGCAAGGCGTTGTGTCGCAGGCGCTGCCCGGCCCGAGTGGAACACCGCCGGCTGCCTCACAATGGCTCGGCTCCATGTCCATGCACTGCTCAGGCAGACAGCAGGCCTCGAACGGCTCGCAGGTCTCCCCGCTGCACGTCGTTCCGTATCCCTGCGGAATACCCTGATACGTCCAGAACACGCAGTTGGCCACCGACACATCCACGCAGGTGCCGTCCGACATGCAGCACGCCTGCGTCTCGTCGCATGAGCCGGCGGTGCACGACGTACCGGGCCCTTGCGGATAGCCCCCGTATATCTCGCAGGCTTCCGGATTCGCATTGCTGCACGCGCCGCTGTCGTAGCAACATGCCTCGAACGGCGTGCAGTCGCTTGTCGCACAAGTCGAGAATGCCCCCTGTGGAAAGCCGCCCTGGCCGGTGCACTCGTTGTTGGATTCCATCTCGACGCACGTTCCATCCGGAAAGCAGCACGCCTGGGGCGGGCACTCATCTACAGCGCAATCAGTGCCAGGCCCGAGCGGCACACCGCCACGATACGCGCACTCACACGGTGAGATGTTCCAGCAATTACCGTTGTTGTGGCAGCACGCCTCCAGCAACTCGCAGACCGACGTCTCGCAGCGAGAGCCAATGCCTTCATAAATGCCGCCGTGGATGTACCAGCATTCCGGCCCGTGCTCAACCGCCACACACGTGCCATCCGGCAGACAGCACGCGGGCCGATGGCACTCGGTCGTTGCGCATTCGGTGAACGCACCTTGGGGATTCCCGCCGGCGTTGGTGCAGTCCGTCTGAGAAAGGTCCAGACAGATCCCCTCATCGTAGAAGCAGCACGCCTGCGTGGGCTGCGCGACGGAGGCCTGCGGAATCGCACACACAAGGGCCGATGCGAGCACTATTGCGGTAAGGCGCATCTGAGAACCCTCCTTCCTGCATCACAACGCACATTGTACACGAACTCGGCGCGTGGGTCTTGGCTGAATCACAGCAAACAGCTAGATTGGGGCGATCAGCGTAATCCACTAGGAGATCGATCATGGCCGCGACAACGAAGACCGCTACGGCAGGCCCCCGTGAGGTCCATGCCCCCCGAGGGACCGCCCTTTCGTGCAAGGGCTGGCACCAGGAGGCCGCCCTGCGGATGCTGCACAACAACCTAGATCCGGAAGTGGCCGAGAAGCCGGACGAGCTCATCGTGTACGGCGGTACCGGCAAGGCGGCCCGAAGTTGGGCCGATTTCGACAAGATCGTCCGGGCGCTCCGTAACTTGGAGAACGACGAGACCCTCCTCGTTCAGAGTGGTCGTGCCGTGGGCATCGTCAAGACGCACGAGGCCGCCCCGCGCGTGCTGATCGCCAACGCCCTGCTCGTGCCGCACTGGGCCACCTGGGAGGAATTCCGGCGGCTCGAAGCCATGGGTCTGACCATGTTCGGCCAGATGACGGCGGGCAGTTGGATTTACATCGGGACGCAAGGCATTCTGCAAGGCACGTACGAAACGTTCGGCGCGGCGGCGAGGCAGGACTTCGGCGGCGATCTCGCTGGGCGGTTCATCCTCACGGCAGGCCTCGGCGGCATGGGCGGCGCGCAGCCGCTGGCAGCCACCATGCAAGGCGCTGCCTGCCTCGTTGTCGAAGTCGATCAAACCCGAATCGACCGGCGTCTCGAAACGAAGTACCTCGACGAAGCGACCGATGACCTCGATGTAGCCGTTGAGAAAGTGCTGGCGGCCAGGAAGGCGAAGCAGGCGTTGAGCGTCGGGCTGCTCGGCAACGCCGCGGCCGTGGTACCGGAACTGGTCAAACGCGGCATCACGCCTGATCTGCTGACCGACCAGACGAGTGCGCATGACGCACTGAACGGCTACGTGCCGCACCAGCTCTTCTATGGCGACGCCCTCGCGCTGCGCAAGACCGACCCGGACAAGTACATCAAGCTGGCGATGGAGTCCATGGCGACGCACGTTCGGGCGATGCTCGACATGCAGAACGCCGGCGCGGTCACGTTCGACTACGGCAACAACATTCGCGAAATGGCGAAGGACGCGGGCGTGAAGAACGCCTACGACTTCCCCGGTTTCGTGCCGGCCTACATTCGACCGCTGTTCTGCGAAGGGGCGGGACCGTTCCGCTGGTGTGCGATCAGCGGCGATCCCGCCGACATCGCCGTGACGGACGAGACGATTCTCGAATTGTTTCCCGAGAACGCCCACCTCTCACGGTGGATCAAACTTGCCGGCGAACGAATCAAGTTCCAGGGTCTGCCCTGCCGCATCTGCTGGCTGAGTTACGGCGAGCGTGCCAAGGCAGGCCTGGCATTCAACGAACTCGTCCGAACCGGCAAGGTGAAAGCGCCGATCGTGATCGGCCGCGATCACCTGGATTGCGGTTCCGTCGCCTCGCCGAATCGCGAGACCGAAGGCATGAAGGACGGCAGCGACGCCATCGCCGACTGGCCGATTCTCAACGCCCTGGCCAACACCGCCTGTGGGGCGAGTTGGGTCAGCGTCCACCACGGCGGCGGCGTGGGTATCGGCTATTCGCTTCACGCGGGCATGGTCTGCGTCGCCGACGGAACCGATCTGGCCGCCGAACGCTTGCAGCGGGTCCTCACGTGCGACCCGGCCACCGGCATCTTCCGCCATGTCGACGCCGGCTACGAAGAGGCCCGGCAGATCGCCGATGAGCGCGGCGTAGTTATCCCGACGTAGCGCGAATCGTTCAGAAGCAGGCGTGCCCCTTCCTGTCTGATGATGGGGCGCGCCGGGTCCGATAGCCTTTCGCGACGCGGCCCAAGTGTCGTCGCGGCGCGGCTTCGGACGTTCTTCGCCCCTCCTCTCCCTATGCGACGCCGAGAGCAGCACTTGCGCGCCTCGGACGGGCTCGCGTGATGCCGGGCGTGTTCACCTCATTCGACACGCTACAGCTTGCCGAGTTTAACGCCGCGATAAAGACAGTGCTGTCCACTCACCCGCCGTCACTTTTCCGGCCTTCGTGTGGTGAGCAGCCCAACAACGCCATCGGCGCGGTGCTTGCACAACTCCCCCTTCACGAAATCGCCAAAACACCATTTGAGAAGGAGATTGACTATGTCCTCACGATTACTGCTTGTCCTGGTCCTGGCCATTGGCATGGTCCCGAGTCTCGCGGCGGCCGACGAGATCATGACCTTCTCTCCGACTCCCGCCAATATGTACAACCTCGATCACTACAAGGTCTACAGTTGGGGCATCGACGTGCCCCTCGATCCGGGCGAGAAGATCATCGCGGCCGAACTGACCTTCGACAGCATTCGCAACTGGGACGACAACCCGAACGTATTGTACATCCACCTATTAAACTCGCCTGCTCTCGGCCTCACGGTACTCAACGACAATCAGGGCGGCGGCGACTACTTCGCCAGCTTGCCGCCGAGCGAACACACGCCGCTGGTGACCTACTGGAACATCCCGGCCGCACCCGACGACAGGACGTACACCTTCACCGATGCCGACCTGGTAGTGCTCAACGCCTACCTCGCGGATGGTCGGGTCGGCCTGGGCATGGACCCGGATTGCCACTTCTACAACTGTGGAATCGAGTGGACGCTGGTCACGCCGGAGCCGGGAACGCTAATCCTGCTCGGCACCGCGATCCCTGTGCTGCTTCGCCGCAGACGCACTCGTGCGTAGGAATTCCTCCGAGCCAGGAAAAGACTCATCAACACGTGCAGGCGGCGTTCGGGTGATCAAGCCCGGGCGCCGTTTGTTTGCGCCTCGATCCAGAGTAGCGAAGGATGGAGTTTCGCTTGGAGCAGTGACACGTCTGCGTCTTTGCGATTCAGCCCGCCGGGACGCAGCGGTCTCGCGCCCACGCGCGCAGCTCCGCAATCCGTTCGGCCATCAGCACGGAGAGTGGGCGCGTCGCCGCCAGTTCGGCAAGCAACTTCTCATCGTTGATGTCGGTCTTATCCGCAAAGGCCGCATAGAGGGCCGCGATGACGACTTGCTCGATCTCCGCTCCGCCGAACCCCTCTGATGCGGCGGCAAGCCGCTTCAAATCAAAGTCGTCGGGATTCCGTCTGCGACGCCTGATGTGAATCGCAAACACCTGTTCGCGTGCAGCCGCGTCGGGCAGGTCCACGAAGAAGACCTCGTCGAATCGGCCTTTGCGGAGCAACTCCGGCGGCAGTCGAGACACGTCGTTCGCGGTGGCGACGCTGAAGACCGGCTGCTTGTGCTCCTGCATCCAAGAGAGTAGTGTGCCGAAGACGCGCTGTGAGAGACCGCCGTCCGCCGAGGCACTCGCTGCCGACGCCAGTGCCTTCTCAATTTCGTCGATCCACAGGACGACCGGCGATATGACTTCGGCCTGGGAGAGTGCCTGTCGCAGCCGCGATTCCGTTTCACCAACCCACTTCCGATAGAGTGTTCCCGGATCGAGCCGCAGCAGCGGCATTTGAAAGAACGATGCCACAACCTTGGCACACAGGCTCTTGCCGCAGCCCTGTACGCCAAGAAGCAGAATACCTCGCGGCGGCGTGAGACCGAACTCTCGGGCCTGTGGTGAGAACCCTTCCCGTCGCCGGCCGAGCCATGCCTTGAGCCGGGTCAGGCCGCCAAGGTCATCCGGCGTGACATCCACCTGGACCGGATCCAGGATCCCGCGCGACGTGAGGATCTCGCGCTTGGCCGTCGTGATCTTCGGCAGATCGTCGGCGCTGAGTACGTTGTCGTCGTACACCGCGGAGGCGACGACGCGAGCGGCTTCCTTGCGCGTCAGGCCACGAAGGTTCCCCACCATTCTCTGCATCTGTGACGGGTCGAGGGTCACCTTCGCGCGGTCGATGAGTTGGGCCTCGCGAAGCGTATCGCGGACCACCTCTTCGAGTTCCTCGGCGGTGGGCCATTTCACGTCAAACGGGACCGTCAGGCGACGCAGGTTGCCAGGCACGCTCGCCGCTCCCTCGATGAGGATCAGTGTCGACTTGCGTTTGGAGAATACCGAGTGCACATCGTGCAACTGCCTGGCGAGTGAGGCGTCTTTCAGGTGGGACGCCAAATCCTTGAAAACGAAGACGCCCCCGACGGTAACGTCTTGCGCATAGGAGAGCGCGCCCTTCGGGGATTGCGTGTTCGCGATCATGTGTCCCACAGTGGGCACTCTGCGGCTCAGTCCCGTAGTGACGGACCACTCGAAGAGCGGCTGGTCCATGTCCTTCGCGACGCGATATACGAGCGCCAACGCCCGATCCTCGTCGGCGGTCTCGATCGACACAACCGGGTGCCTCGAACGAATCAGCAGCTTGAGTTCGTCCGTTTGGTCTGCCGGCATGCCGCTCTTCTCGTGTGTTAGACAAGCGCCTGGTCGCTGGCTCACGTGTCTACCTTCTTCCTCGGCTCACGTGCCGCTGAGGAGATCATCCGTTGAACGGTTGAATCCGTCAAATCGGCGGACAGTATGTTGTATTTCCTTGCACGTATGACTGCCGGGGGCTACAACAGTTATCATGGAGGCCCGGTTTGAGCTATTCGACCATACGGCCGACGTGGGGATTCGCGTGTTTGCGCCGTCGATGGCGGGATTGATCGCGCCTGCCGGAGAAGGCCTTTACACCGTGATCGGCGAGTTGGCGCCGGGGGGCGACCGGAGCAGGCTGCGGCTGGAGCACACTGGTGATGATCCGGCGGTGCTCCTTCGAGATTATCTCGCCGAGTTGCTCTTTCAGTTCGAAGACCAACAGCGGATCGTCGTATCGACGGACGTACGAACTTTTGACGAAGGCCGTCTTGTCGTGGAAGCGCAGCTTGCGACCGTGGACGAGAGCGTATCCTTGTACGAGCGAGAGGTGAAGGCGATTACCTATCACGCACTGGAGATCGCCAAACTGGAAGACGGTTTTCAGGCGACGATCATTGTGGATATCTAAGCGATGAACGACAAACCTGTAGCGGCCGACGCCCCTGTCGGCCGAGGGAAGCAGTTTGTGTTCCCCGTCGGCCGCGGGGGGCCGACGCTACCGTTCGACGTGGGGTAGAATGCTATGCTCTTGCGAAAGGCGCTGTGGACGGACAACGATTATTCTGGATGTTCAAACCATGGGCGACAAGTACACAGGTCCGCTCGAACGTGTGACTGATTACTGCTGGCGCATTCCCAAGTCTTACAAGCCGGAGATGCGCGTGGACGGCCTCATCTACGCCGACGACCGCCTGATCGAACTGATCAAGCAGGACATGTCGCCGGAGCAGGTGGCGAACGTCGCCACGCTGCCGGGAATTGTCGGCGCGTCGCTGGCCATGCCGGACATCCACTGGGGCTACGGCTTCTGCATCGGCGGCGTCGCGGCGACGGACCCGGAGGAAGGCGGCGTCGTCAGTCCCGGCGGCGTGGGCTACGACATCAACTGCGGCGTGAGGCTGGTGCGGACGAACATCGATGTGAAAGACGCCGCGCCGCGGATGCAGGAACTTGTGGACCGCATGTTCGCGAACATCCCGTGCGGCGTCGGGCGCGGTGGGAAGATCAAGTTCAAACGCCCCGAGTTGGCCAGGATTATGGAAGAGGGCTGTCCCTACGTTCTCCAACGCGGACTCGCATGGGAATCCGACATCTCGGCGACCGAGGCCGGCGGCTGTCTGAAGAACGCCAGACCGGACTTTGTATCCGAGCGGGCCTTCAATCGTGGAACGGATCAGTGCGGCACACTCGGGAGCGGGAACCACTTCATGGAAGTACAAGTGGTTGATCGCGTGGACGACCCCGCCGTCGCTTCGGCATTCGGTCTGCGTGAAGGCGGCATTGCCGTGATGATTCACTCCGGCTCGCGCGGTTTGGGGTATCAAGTCTGCGAGGATGCGCTCAAGGACTTGCGTGGCGTGCCGCAGCGGTACGGCATCTCTTTGCCGGACAGACAGCTTGTTTGCGCGCCTGTGCGTTCACCCGAGGGCGAGCGTTACCTGGGCGCGATGCGCGCAGCGGCGAATTACGCGTGGTGCAACCGGCAGATCATGACGCACCTTGCCCGTCAGACGTTTGCGGAGGTGTTCGGCAAGCCGGCCGAGAAGCTGGGCATGACGATGCTGTACGACGTCGCGCACAACATCGCAAAGATGGAGCCCTACGAAGTCGACGGCAAGACGAAGATGCTTTGTGTGCACCGCAAGGGAGCGACGCGGGCGTTTCCGCCGGGCCATCCGGAGCTACCGGACGCGTACAAGTCGGTCGGACAGCCGGTTCTTGTTCCCGGCGATATGGGGCGATTCAGCTATGTAATGGTCGGGCGCCCCGAGGCGATGGACGACACGTTCGGCAGTTGTTGTCACGGTGCGGGCCGGCGGATGTCGAGGAGCGCTGCGATCCGCGCGAGCAAGGGCAGGTCCATTCATCGCGAATTGCTGGACGCGGGCGTGATCGCACGCGCACAAGGCCGCACGGGCCTTGCGGAAGAGCAACCGGATGCCTACAAGGACGTCAACGACGTTGTGGACGTTCTGCACGGCGCGCGAATCAGCAGCAAGGTTGCACGCCTGCGGCCGCTTGGCGTGATCAAAGGCTGAGACATGCGCGCAGCGAAGTGGCTTCCTTCGCCGATCGCGGCTTCGGGATGTAGGCATGGCGACTGTTGGGCATACCCTTGTTGGTCTATCACTGGCGCGCCTGTCTCACGGCGAGCCCAGCGAACGAGGGTTACGGTACGTCTGGCCGGGGCTGATGGTCCTTGGCGCCCACCTCGTTGACATCGCGGAGTGGGTGGTGATTCTGGTTGCGCCCACATACTTCGACCAGCACTTTGTGACGAACTCGCCGATCTTGACGGCCGGCTTGGTCGTTCTCGTCTGGGCCGTCATGGCGGTCGTATTTCACGTTCGCCGGCCGTGGGCATTCGTTCTGGCAGGGATCGCCGTTTTCAGTCATTTGCTTCTCGACCATCGTCTTGTGCGGGCGGTGCTGCTGGACGTATATGGCATACCGGCCGCGGAGGGGCCGTTGGGGCTGTGGAATGCGATCCTCGCCGAGGTCTGGCTCTACGGTCTACTGCTCGTGTGCGTCGGGCTGTTGCAGGCCGCGCGTCAGCGAGACTGCCCGCGTATGGGGCGCGCAGTCGCCGGAGTACTCGGAGTCGCGGCGATTCTCGCGGCGATCTCGCGATTGGCGGCTTTGTGGATGCCGATCTATGGGCTCGCGGCCGTGCACACGCTGTTGCTGTTTCGACGGGCACTCAAACCCGGTCTGCTCTGGAGCCTCGTGCCAGTCGTCCCGTTGCTCGCGCTCCTGGCAGTCGAACTCTGGGCTGCGCGTTTGAGCGATCAAGGCGACGTTCTCATGCGCGCAAAGGACTACGCGGGGGCTTCCCGGTTGTTTCAACGCTCCGTTTCGGTCCCGACCCGTTCGAAGGGAACAACGGCTTACCGAAAACTCGGCTCGTGTCAGTGGCGGATGGGCGAGTTCGCTGCGGCGGAAGCCTCACTGCTCCATGCGATCAGGATCGGTGACGAGCCATGCTGGGCTAAGATTGCCTTGGCGAAGGTCTATCAGGATCCGGGGGCCAAGCCGGCCGGCCTGTACCGCCCGCGCGAGGCGGCAAAGCTGTTACAAGGAGTCCTCGACACGCCGGAGGCTATGAACTGCTGGCGATCCGCACGAAAGCGACTTGATCGACTGCGCGAGCGAGGCTTCGCTGAGTAGCAGCGGCGGGACGAGCGGCATCATGGGCGAGAACACACCTTCGAGACACGGCGTACCGTGTCGTCGCCCCGCGTTCACGACCGAGGCCGGACGGTGAATGAGCTTCGCCGAGTGGATGTCGTGAAGCGCAGTGGTGTGTCAACCGATCGCCCGATCTTGGCCGGGTTTCTCGTTTCGAAACCACTCCACGAATCGAGCCAGGCCCACTTCGATCGGTGTGGCTGGGTCGTAGTCCAAATCCCGTTTGGCCAGCGACACGTCGGCGTAGGTCTGATGGACGTCGCCGGGCTGGAGCGGGAGGCGGTTGATGATCGCCTTCTTGCCGAGGGCTTTCTCGATTTCGGTGATCAGGTCGGCGAGTCGAACCGGTCGAGACTCGCCGATATTGTAGATGTGGAAGCCCTGGCAGCGGTCGATGGCCGCCATGACACCGGCGATGATGTCGTCGATATAGGTGTAATCCCGCATCATGCTGCCGTCGCCGAAGACGGGGATCGGCTTGCCCTCCTCGATGAGCGACGTGAACTTGTGAATCGCGAGGTCGGGCCGCTGCCGGGCGCCGTAGACGGTGAAGAACCGCAGGCAGGTCATGTCGATGTCGAACAGGTGATGATAGCAGTGGCACAAAAGCTCGCCGGCCTTCTTGGTCGCGGCGTAAGGTGAAATGGGGAAATCGACGTTATCTGATTCGGCGAACGGCACTTTCTTGTTGTTTCCGTAGACGCTCGAGCTGCTGGCAGAGATGAACTTTCGAATACGGTGTTGCCTGGCCGCCTCCAGCAGTACGGCAGTTCCTCGAACATTGACATCTTGATATAGAAGCGGGTCCTCGATCGACGGCCGAACGCCGGCGCGGGCGGCGAGATGGACGATGGCCTGCGGCTTCGTTTCGTCGAGGAGCTGGTTGACAAAGTCGGCGTCGCGGATGTCACCTTCGGCGAGTGTGAATCGGGGGTCTTCCAGGCAACGGTTGATGTTCCCACGCTTGATGCGGGGATCGTAGAAGTCATCGAAGCAGTCGAGGGCAACCACGCTCCGACCGGCGGCCAGCAATGCCTCGCACAGGTGCGACCCGATGAAACCGCCTCCTCCCGTGACCACGATGCGATTCATGATGTGTCCTTACTGGTTGGATTGTTTGACGCGTTGGATGATCAAACGCGCTCGTCGGCGACGATGAATCAGCCGCCCGCTCGTGCCGGTCTCATCGTCGGCCGGCCGATGCTGTGGTATTCGAATCCCTTGTTGCCCAGCGGGATCGGGCTGTAGAGGTTTCGTCCGTCGAAGATCAGCGGGCGTTTGAGCTTCTTCAAGATGAGATCGAAATCCGGTGTGCGGAATTCCTGCCAGTCCGTGAATACCACCATCGCATCGGCGCCTTCCAACGCCTCGTAGCCGTCTGCGAAATAGGAAACGCGGTCGTCGCCGATCTCGGTCTTGGCGTTTTCGATCGCCTCTGGGTCGTGAGCGCGGATCGTCATGCCGGCCTCGATGAACAGCCGAATCGCGTCGATGGCCGGCGACTCACGGATGTCGTCCGTCTGACCCTTGAAGGCGAGGCCCCATACACCGAGCGTGACATCACCCGCCCGGTCGCCGAAGTAGTCTATGACGCGGCGGGCGAAGCGGCGACGTTGTTCTTGATTCCTGTCATGCACGGCCTGGGCGACCACCGCGGTCTGTCCCGTTGCGAGTCCCATGTGTATGAACGCGTTGACGTCCTTCGGAAAGCAGGAGCCTCCGTATCCCACGCCTGGAAAGAGAAAGGCGTTGCCGATGCGGCGGTCCGAACCGACGCCTTGCCGGACGGTCTCCACGTTCGCGCCGAAGTGTTCACACAGGTTGGCCACCTCGTTCATCAGCGAGATCTTTGTGGCCAGCATGACGTTCGCGGCGTACTTCACCATCTCCGCACTGGCCGGGTCCATCACGAGGATCCGATCCTGCTTCCGCATGAACGGCGAATAGAGTTGCTTCATGATTTCGACCACGGCGGGATTGGTCGTACCGATAACGGCGCGGTCGGGCTTCATGAAGTCGTCGATCGCCGCGCCTTCCTTCATGAACTCCGGGTTGCTGACGTAGTCAAAGGGATGGTCCGTTTCGGCCTTGATGATCTCGTTGACGCGTTGGTGCGTGCCGACCGGGACGGTGCTCTTGGTCACGATGATGCGATAGCCGTCCATGAGTCTGCCGATCTCGGCGACGACGGACAGCAGCGCGGACAAGTCGGCATCGCCATCGTCTCCCTGCGGCGTGCCGACGGCGAGGAAGATAACCAGTGAATTGGCGACGGCGTGTGACAAGTCGGTGGTGAATTCGAGGCGGCCGGCGTCGGCGTTTCGCTTGACCATCTCGCTGAGGCCCGGTTCGTAGATCGGGATGCGGCCTTCGAGGAGGGCATCGATCTTACTGCGGACGTTGTCGACGCAGATGACATGATTGCCCACGTCCGAGAAGCAGGTTCCGGCTACGAGCCCGACATATCCGGTTCCGACGACGCTGACTCTCATCCAGGGAGACCTCCGGTGGTTTTGGGGGGCGCAGTGCCCGCGAGCGTTCCGCTGGCGGCAACGGGCGCCGTGCCGACGGCGACAACGTACTTACTTCGGCAGTGTGCCGCAAGGAGCTTACGAATCGATCCGCCGCGTTCGGGAGGGTCGGCAACGCGCTTGTTCGTCGATCGTGCTCCCGGGGCGTCGAGCGGCGAACCAGCGGAGCCATGCAACGTAGAAAGATGAAGGCCACCTGCTGGTCTTGGCCTGTCCGGTCGCAGTTTCACATAACGGCTCCGCGGTGCCGATAAAATGTGTGGATGACTTCGCCGAGTCGTCTTTTGACGGCTGTATCTGCAGCGTTGGCATGAGGTTATGTTGCAGGCGCCTTGCGGCTGACGGGGACGGAGTCTGTCCACGGTACATGAAGGCCCAAGGCGAGTCGTGCTGGGACTGACGACGGTGTCGAGTGGAGTGGGGTGGGACCCGTTGTGCGGCTGGACCAGGCTGTGATGGGTTTTCGAAGAGTGTGTACTTGATTGGCACGGCGAATCGCTCCATCCTTGTTCAGCCGTCAGTGTGAGCATGGGCGTATGCCAAACAGGCAAACGCCTCATAGGCCAAAATAGGGAATTCGCTCCAACTAGGTCGTTCGGCGATTCGGGTTGCGGAGCCGCCAGTCGCTGTCGCGAAACGGCCCCATCGCCCGCAGGGGCTCGACAGGCTGGAGAAGCCCCAACCGCACGGCTCGCTGACAAACGCGGGCGTGCCCGGATGCAGCGCTCCCCGCAGTCGTAAGGGCAGGGGGTCGCAGGAATACACTTAGAGGCTGCTTCAGAACGGTGGCACAGGCCTCTGGTCTGTGAGGAAGAGTGAACGGTCCTTTGGTGGATTGCCGACTCCACTGGCGAGACGCCAGTGCCACAGTGGTTTTGAAACAGTTCCCTAATCCCAGGATCCGAAGGAGTACAGAACGCGGTGGACGCCAGGTACCCGATCTGCGACACTTCCACGATGGGGCGGAATCTGGCGATCTCCTCAGTGTTCTGTCTCTTGGTTGTCATGGGCTTTGCGGTTGCTAGTCCCACTATCCTCCACTGGTCATTGCTGCCTATTTACACGTGCGGAGTGCTGATCGGGACGGATGCAGTCGCCTTTGTTCGCCGGCAGGTCGACACATTCGACCCCAAGGGGCTAGTTGGTCTCTTCGGCGTTCACTTCTTCTTCCTTGCACCGCTGCTGTTAATCAACTCGAATTTGGGCCTGATCGGCCAGGTCTCCGACGCGCGCCCGTGGCTCGGGTGCTTGGCGTGTCTGAATGCGGCCGGTTTGATAGCCTACTTCATCATGCGGAACCTGGGTGCTCGCGGCGTGCCACGATCCGCTCGCGTCACGTGGCTGCTTGCCCCCGAGAAGTCCACGCTGCTCTTGCCGGTGATCATTCTGTCAGCGTTGTCCTGGGGGTATGTACTCGTGAAGGTAGGCGGATTCTCCGCAATGATCGAGGCCCACGAGGATCCCGAGGGTAAGTGGATTTATGCAGGCACCGGTGTGCCGAAAATACTCGCCTCGATGCTGCCGACCTTCTTGATCCTGCATCTGACGCTCATGAGGCGGCGGGAGAACCTCCGTCGATCGACCTTCATCGCTGTTGCAGTCATATTGTTCCTACTGCTGATTGTTCAGTTTCTGATCTCAGGCATGAAGGGAAACCGAAGCGCTGTAATGTATTCGTTTGTGAGTTTCGTCGGCATTATTCACTATTTCTGGCGGCCGGTAACGGTGAAGCACGTCGCCATCGGCCTGATTCCGATGGTACTGTTCATGTATCTTTACTCGTTCTACAAGTTCGGTGGCATAGCATCCTTGGGGATTGTTTCCGGGGATGTGACCTTCGGTCAAATGCAGTACGAGATTGCAGAGTCTCGTGGCACGTTTTCCCAACGTGTACTGCTGAGCGACCTTTCCCGGTCCGACATCCAGGCGTTCATTCTGTACATGTTACTTCAACATCGAGAGTCTTATGACTTGCGTTGGGGAAAGACGTACGCGACTATGATGGTGAGGGCTATTCCCACCTGGATATGGGCGAGTCCGCCGGCGGCAGAACGGCACGTCGCAGGGACGGAAATCCAACGCGGAAGGGGGAGCTTCAAGCCTAATAGCCACTGGGGGAGGAGTCACCGGGTCTACGGCCTGGCGGGCGAGGCAATGTTGAACGGTAGTTGGCCAGCGGTACCGCTTGCCTTCGGCTGTTGGGGCTTCGCGATCGGGCGATTGCGCCGGCGGCTGTTCTTTAGCCTGGCGGGGGACGCGCGATTGTTCTTCGCCCCCCTTTTTGCCATGCTCGCCGTGATTGTCTTGATGCAAGATTCGGATCTTGTATTCATGTATCTTCTCGTGTCTATCCCGCTGCCGATTCTGGGGGTGTGGTTGACGTCCGTGCGTGTTCCTGTTGGCGAGTCAGTCGCTTCACCATCCGTCTACGCGCCGCGGTTTGATCCACGGTTCACCGAAGCCGGACTGGCCCACCATCGAGCAGGCCTGGATCATTGGGGGAGGCCGTTGTGAATGGATGTCTCGTCCGGTACCAAGGAGACGCGTCGTTCCAGCTTCTCCAGCTCTCGGTGAGATGATCGTCGTCTTGCCGCGGTCTATCGAAGGGCAGGATCGACGGGTTGAGAGACGGGGCGGATGCTACTGCTCCGAGCGACAGATTCTGGACGTTTCGGGTTCCACCGGCATCTGTGATGTTCGACACTTCCACCTCTGATTACCAATGCCAGGTGCTCAAGCAGTGCAACAGGCGCTAAGCAGTAGAACGGCGTGGGCGATTCCGCGTGCCGATACCAAACTCGCGATCGATCTGAGGCTCGGAGGATAGGCTCAATGCGCCAGCGAACTCGGCTGGTCATCAATGCGTTGGCGAGCACGACCGCTCGGGTGATCGCACTGGCGATCAGGTTTGCGATCGTTCCGTTCGCCATCTCGATTATGGGGCGCGGTCACTACGGCCTGTGGGTGGTCGTTGGGCAGATCTTCGCATACACACGGATACTCGACATGGGTTTGCGGTCCGCGGTGTCGAGAGAGGTGGCCCTGCGCCTCGGTCGCGGTGAGCCGGAGAAGATCGACCGGTATGTGAATACGGCCGCGGCATTCTACTCGGTCGTGGGCCTCCTGATTTGTGCGCTGACTGTGGTGCTCGCTGTTTACTACCCGCATTGGTTTGAGGTTGATCCACAATATCATTGGGCTGTCCGGGGAATGGTGCTTTGTTCCGGGTTGACGCTGGCCTGTGCCATTGCCCAAAACTCGTACGGCGCGGTGGCCGCGGGCTTGCAGCGCTATGACATCATAAGTGGATCACAGATTGTCGCGGATGTTATCCGTGCCATATTGGTCTTTGCCCTCTTAGGGCATGTCGGCATCGGCTGGGGCTTGATCCTGATGGCGGTGGCGACGGGAGGAGGCCAGACAGTTGGAGCGATACTTCGGACTCTGGCGGGCTTGCGGCTGTGCAAGTTCGTGAGATTTCGGCCCTGGCAGGTGGACCGATCGCTGCTCGGAGGACTGATCGCATTCGGCGTCAACAGCGTCTTGTTCATGATGTCTCTGGCGGTCGGATCACAGTTGGCTCAGATACTGATTGGAGCCTGCATGTCCACCGCCCAGGCAACAGACTTCTCGGTGGCTGCCATCCTGATGGTCGCTGTTCACACAATCGTCGTCACCTTCGGAATGAGCGCCAGGGTGGTTGCCAGCAGGTACGACGGTGAGAGCAACTTCAGAATGCTCCGGCATTTGTTGCTCCGATCGACGCGTTACTGCAGCCTGCTAACTATGGCGGGGGTCCTGGTGCTGGTATTGTTCACCGAGGCGCTGCTTAGACTGTGGATGGGGGACAACTATTCGGGGGCGGAAGGTACTTCGGCGTTGGAGAGTATCGCCAGGACGTGCCGCGTTCTGGCCATTGGCTACGGTCTCTTCTGGCTCTCGCTGCCGAGCTTCAACGTGGTCAACGGCATGGGACGTCATCGCTTCCCGGCGATTCTGGCGGCAGGGGCCTCGGCGATCTCGATGTTATTGGTCATCATTCTCGCCTCGACAACGGGGGCAACGATCGACTTGGTGGCATGGGGTGTGGTCCTGCCGATCATCCCCGTATGCGGTGTGGTCCTTCCTCTGTACTGTTGCCGGCAAGTCCATCAGCCCGTCGGCAGATACGTCTGGGAGGGCTTCGCCATTCCCGCACTCGGATGCCTGCCGGCGGGCGTTGCGGCATATCTCTTCAACTATTACCATAGTGCAGAGAGCTGGTGGGTGCTGGGTTGGCAACTGGGAAGTTTCGGCCTGATGGTGCTTGTGTGCGCCTGGTTCTTCGTGGCCGCCGCCGCCGACCGATCACAGATGCTCGGATCTTTATCGGCCTTCCTACGTCGATTCCGGCATGTCTAGTGCCGTTTCCGCTCCACCGGTTTCGCGCTTTCAGTGGCGGCGGGCGTCCCCGCCCACCAGAGCTGGGTCTGAACACGAAGCCCATTGCACTGGAAACGGCACCAGTTGCAGCTTGCAGGGGGCTCGTCGCCAGTTGCAGCCAGCGGGTCTGCAAACCGCGGGCAACGTGAACGCATTCGCAATGGGACAGCTCTTCGGGTGTGCGGAACGAAGTAACGCGATCCATGACTATTGGGAGAGAATCAGGTGGCTCGGCAGTGGCACTCCATTGATCTATGAAGGATAGACCTTCGTCTTTCGTGGTTAGGCCGCTATTCCAAGTCGTCGGGCACGGAACAGGCGTGCTCAGCGAGGGGATACTGAAAGAAGGGCATCCTATGAGTCAGGACCGTCCGCTTGTTGTCGTTTTCCAGATGGTGGGCAGGTCGCTCGGGGGAATCCAGCGTGTGACGGCATCGATTCTGTCGCAGTTGGGCGACAGATTTCGGATCGTCGTGATCGATCCGTTTAATAACCCCGACTTCGCAGCGACGATGCAGAATGGCGGGCTGGAAGTCGTTTCGCTTGGTCGCGCGCCGAAGCGTCGATATATTGGAGGACGGGGTTCGCCGCTGCGTATCTTCCACTTGATCAGGTCCGCTCCTTGGTTGCTCCTCACCATGTGGCGTTTCCGGCGGTGGGTGACTCGCGAGCGTCCCGACGTGGCTTACTTTAATCAGATGCAGACAGCCCGTGTTTTCGGTCGATTGATTGGCCGTCAGGGAGTCGGGCTTGTGTACCATCTACATGGTGCTCGCTCGGCGGAACACATCGGGCGCCGGACGGCGCGTCTCTTCTCTCGCCGTTTTGTTCGTATCCTCGCGGTGTCGAAGATTATGGCCCAGTTCCTGGTGCAAGCGGGTACCGATCCGAAGAAAGTGCAGGTTGTATACAACGCAGTGGATGCAGAAGCGATTAGACGAGAGGCTCAGCAGAAGCCTGAGCCGTTGCCAAAGACGCCGCCGGGCAGTGTTGTTTTCGTCCATATCGGAGTGCTGATGCGCCACAAGAAGGCGCAGCATCTCGGAATCGAGGCGCTGGGTCGGCTGCCTGCGGCCCTCAACGCGCGATTATGGATATGTGGCGACGTAGGGGTGGACGGAGATGCATCTTACCTGGAGGAGCTTCAGCTCCTGGTAGTGGAGCTGGGTTTGCAGGATCGCGTCCATTTTCTCGGATGGCGCAAGGACGTACCCTGTGTGATCAGGGCGAGCGATGTATGCATCCTGCCCTCGGTTAACCACTCCGAGAGCTTCGGCATGGTGCTGGCGGAGGCGATGGCTCAGAGCAAGCCATGCATCGGTTCGACAATGGGAGGTGTCCCGGAGGTGATTGAGGACGGGGTCAGCGGTCTGGTGTGCGAACCGACCACGGAGGGGTTGGCGGCGGCGATGACCCAGGTGTGCGAATCTGAGGACCTGCGAAGATCGATGGGCGAGGCCGGTCGGAGGCGGGTTGAGAACCTCTTCAGTCTGAATCGACAGGTTGCACAGGTCGCCGACGCTTTTTGTGAAGCGGTGGCTTTCACGAGGGCACGCAGCAGCTGCCACGACTCCGAGAGCCGCCCGACTGCGGGAGCCTGAATGCGTCGTTCAGCAGGAACCTCGTGACCCACGGCGTACTCGCGAAGCTTGCCCGTTGGCCTGACTCAATTGTGTGGAGTATTGCAGAGGAGACTTTAGATGGCCAGACCGGAGACGATCAGGAGAGGACCGAGAAAGAAGGCCTCGTTCTGGGCGCGGCTGCGAAGGCGATACGATCGGGTGTGGACCGCCCACCGCCTAGCCCAGAGGAAGTCGCGCCACCGCCGCAGCATCGGCGTGTCGCAGCAGAAGACCCCCGCCTTTATCTTCGGCTGCCAGCGCTCTGGCACGAACATGACGCTGCGCGTCCTCAATCGCTTGTTGGATGTGGACACGTTTGAGGAAGTCGACCCACGGGCGTTCAAGCATGCCAGGATTCTCGGCCGGGATATTCAGGACAAGCTGATCGCTGAAAGCACGGCCAAGTGTGTTGTCTTCAAACCGATCTGCGATTCCCACCGCGCGCTGGAATTGCTCAGCGGGCGGCCCAACGCCAAGGCCATATGGGTTTACCGTCGCTACCAGGACGTGGCAAACTCGGCGGTTTATTATTGGGGCGATCAGACGCGGACGTGGATCGAGGACCTGCTGGAGGGAGGCGGTGACTGGGGTGTCTCACAGTGGAATCGCGAGAATGTGACAGATGAGTGTCTGGCGGAGATTCGAGAGGCCTGCTCGGAGGGTCTATCTGTGCACGGGGCGTGCGGCCTCTTCTGGTACATGCGGAACCGGACTTTCTTCGAGCAAAAGTTGGAAGCCAATCCGCACACGATACTTGCGGACTACGAGGCCATGGTCACAGACCCCCAGAAGGAGTTCGCTCGCCTTTCTGGGTTTCTGGATGTCGCCTTCCACCCGAGCATTGTTGAGAAGGTATTCTCCTCCTCGATCAGAAAGCACGAGCCACCACCGATGAGCGAGCGTATCCACGACTTGTGCCGGGGGATGCAGGAACGGCTGGATCGCGCGTGCAGGGCTTGAGTACGATATCTCAGACACAATGACGGATGGACATTTCGTTCGCGCGCAGCTTAGCTGCGTTACGTCGTGGACAATCTCAGCCGGTTCTGCTGTCTGCCGGGGAGGAATTGCGACCGTGTGTTTGTTGACCCCGTCAGCAACTCCGTCCGCGAGACGGATGGAGCAGGATTGGCCTCAAGGCGCGGCCAAACAGGCGGTTTCACGGCGGAATCCGCGATGCCCGGCTGGATCGAGTAGGTTGTTCGGGTACGATAGCGGCTTGAGGTTCGATAATCGGGAAACCCCGGCTCGGACGGATCGGGGCGTACCTTGGCAGCCGCCGAGCGAACACACGCGGTCTCGTGTGTGACCAGCGGGAGCAAGCACGAGGCGAGAATAGTGGCCAAGATGCTGGAGAGAATCTACGACTGGGCACCTGTCCGCTCCCAGAACTGGATGGTGAGCATTCAAGGCCGGCTCTGGGCCCGCAGGCGCTACAACAAGGCCTTCCGGCGATACTTCTCGGCACTGATGAGTAGCCAGTGGTTAAGCGGCGAGGAGTTTTGCCGGCTGCAAACCGAACGGCTGAGGGGGCTCGTGCATGAAGCCATTCAGAACGTCCCCTACTACCGCGCTTCTTTACGATCGTTCGAGGGCAAAGTCCACCGTCTGGAACTTTCCGATCTGCCCAGTTTTCCGACCGTCGACAAAAACGTCATGCGGAGCCGGTTGCCGGACTTCTTGAACCACAGTCGGTTGAAGTACGGCTATGCTGAAGGCCACACCAGCGGTACGTCTGGCGCGCCGATGGTGTGGCCGTACGATTGGGACTCCTACCGGATGACGTTCGCTCTTCGGGCACGGCAGTACTACTGGGCCGGGTTCACCGGCAAGGAAGTCTCGGTTCGTTTCAGCGGGCGCACGTTGTTGGGGAGGCGCAAGTCCGGCCCTCCTTTCGGTCGGTACAACTCCGCGGAAAAACAGTGGCTGTTTTCCAGCTATCACATGACCCCCGAGACGCTGCCGCGATACTACGACGAGATGTGCGTCCTCCAGCCGGCTTATGTGGATGGATATCCTTCCGCTCTGTTTGCCCTGGCCAAGTGGATCAACGCCAATGTCACCGACAGAGTCCTGCGCCCGTGGGCGATTATTGCCACGGCCGAGACCTTGGAGGACTTCCAGCGGGAGGAGATTGAACGAGCTTTTGCCTGCCGGGTGTACGACTACTACTCCAGCTCCGAAGGGGCCCCCTTCATCACCCAATGCCAGGCGGGTGGTAAGCACATCAATCCTGAATCCGGGCTGGTCGAGTTTCTAAGGGACGACGGTCGCTCGTGTGAGCCTGACGAGCCTGGCGAGGTGGTTGTCACCAGCTTCTTTCAGCGAAGTCTGCCACTGATCCGATACCGCATTGGTGACCGGGGCGTGGCTTCACCGGAGCAGTGCCCTTGTGGCCGACAGATGCCTTTGATTCGCAGGATTCTGGGCAGAGAGGACGACGTGCTCTATTCGAGCGAGAGGGGCGAAGTCGGCAGTGCAGGCGTGAGCACGGCCCTCTACAAGCTCCACGGAAGGATGAAAGAGACGCAGATCCGGCAGACCCACCTCGACGAATACCTGGTTAGGTATGTACCGGACGGAGCAGACCTGTCGGACGAAGAGGCAGATACCCTCCTGGCAGAGCTGAGGGCGCGCCTCGGCTCCGTAGCCCGTATAGAGGTGCGGAAAGTGGAGGAGATCGAGAAGAGCGCCCGGGGCAAGACCAGACTGGTGATCGGATTGCCGAAAGAACAGCGGCCAAAGATCATGAGCAGCGATTGAAGCGGGGCCACAGGCTCAAAGAGCGGTTTCTCCATCAGCTAGGAAGATCATCGAGTTTCGGGCCCGGGGATTATCGCGAGCCGAGCGGGCTGCCCAGGCGAGCCTGGCACGGCTGGAGTGCGAGGTGCGAACCTCTGCGTCGGCGGTGTGATCATTAGGACGGACAAGGACCCTCCATCCGGAGAGAGGCGCGGTCTTCAAGTGTTCGGTTCACACGGCCGGCGATGGGTATTGGGAGGTGTAACATGCGCGTCGTGGTTGCTCTGGACGCTCCTTTCCGTTTGGCAAATGGCGAAGCCCACTCGCCGGTCCAGACGTATGAGAGGTTCTGGCGACGCTACCTCGATGTTTTCGATTCGGTGCTGATCATCGCACGTGCGATGAAGCCCGACCGGTTGCCTGATTCGTGCCAGGTGGCCACAGGCCCCGGGGTGAAGTTGGCTGACTTTCCGTACTATCTCGGCCCGTACCAGTTCCTCAGGCAACGCGGGCGTATTCGCCGTTCAATTCGCGAGGCATTGCGACCGGATGATGCCTGCCTCCTGCGCGTGCCTGGCACCATTGGCACGGAGGTGTGGAAGCAACTGGACCCCGGGCGACCGTTCGGGGTCGAGGTCGTCGTTGATCCCTGGGACACCTTCGCGCCGGGAGGTGTCAAGAGCCTTGCAAGACCTCTTTTCCGCCGGATCTTCACACGTAACCTGACGGCACAATGTCGCCGGGCGACGGCGGCATCCTACGTGACTGAGTTCGCGCTTCAGGAGCGGTATCCACCCGACGAAGAGGCCTACACGACACACTATTCTTCGGTCGCGCTGGACGCGGCGAGCATCTGCTCCGACGTGAGTGATCGGATAGCAGCCATCGCGGCCATTCCCGCCAGGCTCGCCGGTGACGGGCCTCCTGTGCGTTTGGGGTTCATCGGGTCTTTTTCGCAAGCCCACAAACTCCAGCATGTTCACATCCAGGCACTGGCGCGGTGTGTGTCCCAAGGTGCTAACGTGATGTTGGAGATGATCAGCGATGGCCAGCGGCTTGAGGCCATGAAGGCCCTGGCGAAGCGGCTGGGGCTGGTAGACAGGGTGGTGTTTCGGGGCCGCCTACCCGGCGGAAAGCCGATCTTCGATGCGATGGACACCTTCGATCTCTTCCTGAACGCGACCGCCGCCGAGGGCCTGCCGCGTGTGGTCATTGAGGCCATGGGAAGGGGATGCCCCTGCGTCGCCAGCGACGTCAACGGCCACCCGGAGCTACTCGATCCGCCTCACCTCATGCCTCCCGGCGATCCGGAGGCCTTGGCCGAAACCATCCTTCGCGTGCTGAGAGATCCAAAGGGCATGGCCGAGGCGGTGGAACGGAACATTCGTGTCGCCAAGACTTACACCGATGAGGTGCTCGGTCCCAGGCGCCGCCGGTTCTATCAGGAGTTGCGCCGGCGGACCGAGGCGGAGCTGTGCAGGAAGAGGGATAGGTAACCGCTCTCGGGGTTTTGCAGAACATGTTCGAAAAAGGCGGATTGGCTGTGTGGCACTGCCGCCAAAGGCGGCGGGGCGAACACCGGCGAAACGCTTGTGCCACAGGTCAGTTGGACCCCCATGAACGGTTACATTATTAGTGTGCCTGATGGAATCGCCATATCGATGTCTTCGACGAAGTTTGCTGACAAGATGAGAGGTTAGGATGAGGGCGACGATGACAGGACGGCGTAGCCCGATTCGTGTCGCGCACGTGGTGACGGCATACTGCTCGGTCGTAACGATCCTAAACTCGAAGCTCCGCATATTGGATGAGTTCGACGATCTCGATATAACGGTGATTTCCTCAGCACCGCCTCCGGACGAGTCGCGGAGGGCGCCTGTGCCGCATATCAGTGTGCCTATGTCACGGACGGTGGAACCGTTGGCGGATCTGAAGAGTATGTGGCAATTGCGAGGCGTGTTGAAGCGCCTGAAGTGCGACATCGTACATAGTCACACGGCAAAGGCGGGAGCCTTGGCGGCCGTTGCCGGGTGGCTGGCCGGCACGCGCGTGGTAGCACACACATACCATGGCCTGCCTTTTTTTGATGGGCAAGTAAAACGCGACTACAACAAATACCATCTGCTCGAGCGCATTGCGTGCTTGTTTCGTCATCAGGTGTTCAGCCAGAACCGGCGCGACCTTCGTGAATGCGTGGGTCTGATGCGTTCAGCGCGATGCGTGAGCTTCGAGGGTAACGGCGTCGACAGCGGCAGTGTACGGGCGGCGGCCGAAGATCAGGCGAGAGAGGCGGCGGACGACTACCCCGATGGGGGGACGAGGATTCTCCTGACGAGCAGGCTCGAACCTGTCAAGCGAGTCGATTCATTCATACGTGTCATAAAACTGCTGAAAGACAGGGGCGAGAGGCTGTCGTGCGTCATCGCTGGCGCCGGTCCGCAGACAAGCGAGTTGCGCAAGCAGATCAGCCGTTTCGACCTGACTGATTGCATCAATATGGTTGGCTTCAGTGATCGTTGCCTTGGGCTGATCAGATGCAGCGATATCGTCGTGCTGTGTTCGGAGAAGGAGGGGATCCCTCGGTCTCTGATGGAGGCGATGGCACTGGCCAAGCCTGTGGTGGCGACGGATGTGTTAGGAACCCAAGAGCTGGTCATAGATGGAGTCACGGGGTATCTTACGCCATTCGGAGATACGGAAGCCATGGCGGCGAAGATCTTGCTGTTGGCGAAGGACTCCGCCGAACGCAGGCGTATGGGTGAGGCGGGCCGAGACCGCGTCGCTGGGCACTTCGACGACCGGCGCATCGCAGGCTTCCTGAGAGAGTATTACCTGCGGGCGGTTGAACGGGCTGATTGTTGAGCAGTAAACCGACGATTGCACGATGACGGCCATTGATCCACATCGTCATCAGGCTTTTCGGTAATTCTCGGCCGGGGCAGCGAATGATGACTGTGGCGCCGGCGCCTCGCCGGTGGGCCACGCCGCGCGGACGGCCCGCCGCGCCCGGGGTCAATCGCCGGAATTTCTCTTGCGACCGGCGGGCGCTCGCCTGAGTGGCCTCACGACGACGGCGTCGCCCTGGGCCGTGCAACGCCCCGCCGCGGTCCGCTCTTGGGACAGGTTGATCACGGCGTTCGCGCCGAGCTTGCCGGCCGAGGCCTTGAGGGCGGATGTCGCCTCGCCGGGAGAGCGGAGCCCCTCCACGAAGACGGCCTCTATCTGCCGGACGATCTCGTAGCCCGCGACGGTGGCGGTGGAACTCGTGGAGATGATCTTCTCGGCGGCGAGGCGATCGGCCTCGATCTCTGCGTCGCTTCTGCCGGCGTATTTCTGGAGCTTCGGATTGAGTTGCGGGGCGCGACGGCGGCGGACGAGTCGCAGGGTCCCCCGGTACAGCCGCAGGAAGATCTCGAGGACGGCGATGACGACCACGACGCAAATGAGGAGCGTCCGATTATCCTGAAGCCAGAGGAGTATGTCTTCCATAGGGGGGATTGTACCGGTTTTCGGGCGGTCGGGTTGCATCCGCGCGATCGACGCCGCTCACCGGGACGTTTTCTTTTGCCGACCTCGGCGGCGAAGGGCGGAAAGCGACCGGGAACGAGAATCGCGCCGCCGATAAGGTCGGGGCTTCCTCGTCCCTGGTGCATTCACACAGCCATTTCGCAGGCTCCGGCGTACCGCTGTTTGATTCAGCGGATCGACGCGCATATCAATTAGTGAGTTCGACGGGTAAGAGGGGTCTGCACGAGGTGGCAGCGACTCCGACGCCCAGAAGACACTCGCGGTCGGCCGCATCCGGTCATGGTGCAAAGACGACTCGAAGGCGGCCCGAGGCGAGCCCTATTGTGACCCCCCGCAAGGTCGGACGCCATGTCCGACCCTTTATGCCCCGCTGCGACCGAGCCCCCACTCGGTCGCAACTAGATGGCGCTGCGTCGAAGACAACCACTCGACGCAGCGTCGTCTTTGTTTCGTCAGCACCCTGCATGACCCGTAGCGCCGGCCCCCTGTGGCCGACGAGGATGAACGAACGTCCCCCGACCGCTGACAAGATCGCCTCCTTCACGTCAGACGTCTCATGGTAACTCCAACGCCATGATGATCTTGCGATCCCGCAAGTAGAGCCGCCTGCCCACGAGCGTCGGGATGGTCCACGCCTCTCTGCCGAGCAGCTTGATCTTCGCGTGCAGTGTGAACGATTCAGGGGCGGCAGTGGCAAGCGCAAGGTGCCCGTCCTCGTCGAGCAGGATCAACTTGCCGTCCGCGAAAATCGCGCCGGCCTCGGCAAGGCCCCGCGCTTGCCAGGCGATTCGGCCGTTCGTCACGTCAACCGCCGTAAACGGGGCTGGCCCGAAGTCGCCGCTGGAAGCGTAGATGCAGCGGCCAATGCGGATCGCGTTGCGGTGGCTGATGCGCATTTTTCGCGATGCCCAGAGCTCGCGGACCTTCGTGCCGCCACCGCTGCGCGTAAGCTCCAGGACACGACTGCCGCCGTGGCCCTCCGACGAGATGAAAAGAAGGTTGCCCTCGCACCAGACGGGATTGCTGATGTTGTTGCGCCACTGGTTGGCGTGTGGATGTTGCCACAGCAAGCGGCCGTTGTCCGGGTCGAGGCCGACGACTTCCTTCGCCATGAAGCACACGAGCTGCGTCTGGCCGTCCACCTGGATCAGCACGGGCGAGGCGAAGCTGTTTTCGAAGTCGTGCGCCTTCCACACAACGCCGCCCGTTGTCTGATCGAGCGCGACAATGCTGGCGCCCTTGCCGCCGGTGAACACGATCACCATGTTCTTGTATGCCAGCGGGCTGCACGCATATCCCCACGTCCGCCGAGTCCCCTCGAA
>JBDRKQ010000088.1:0-3152 GCA_043813895.1 Planctomycetota bacterium | reverse complement strand
CCAGAGCAGGATGCAGGCGAGTTGAATCAGGCCGAGGTAGTTTGATGCTTTCTTGTTGTAGCGCACGAGGATTGCCCGACAGCGGTTCAGCCAGCCCAGCGTGCGTTCGACCACCCAGCGGCGAGCCGGGTGTCGCTTGCGGTTCTTGCCATCCAATTTCTCTTCGCCGATCCGACGAATGTGCGGCACGTACTCGCCCTCTAGCGCCGCCGCACGGCCTGTCGGATTGTCATATCCCTTGTCCAGGCACAAGTGTTCTTCCACCTCATCCGGCTCAGGCCGCCCAACGACAATGGCATCGATCGTCGCTTCCAACAGTTTGGTGTCATGTACGTTGGCCCCGGCGATCACAACGCCCAGCGGACCGCCGTTCCCTTCCACAATCAGACTGCGCTTCGTGCCGTTTTTCGCCCGATCCGTGGGGTTCGGACCGACTTCGTCCCCCCAAAACGCGCCTTGCCCATGGCCGCGTCGGCGCTCTGCCACTGCCAATCGACGCCGCCGAGTTCCTCGCAGTGTTCGAGCAGCAGGGCCCAGATCACACCGAAGACGTCCAGCGCGATCCATCGTTGCATGGTTCGATGTACCGAACTGTCGTCGCCGAACCGCTTCGGCAAGGCATTCCACTGACAGCCGCTGCGCAGTTGGTAGATGATGCCGTCGAGCGCCTTGCGTGGATCAATACGCTTCCGCCCAGGCCCCGGCTTCGGCGGGTCCATTTCGTCGAGGACCGGCCGGATAAACTCCTCCCACAGATCGTCCGGGCACTCCCAAATCGTCTTAAGCCGTGTAACTTTACGTTTCGTCCTGGCCATCCATGGCTCCTTTCAATACGTCCATGAATGTTGTATCGACCAAAAGAGCCTTTTTGAGATAGTTTCTTAGGGCAAACGCTCGCAGTTTTTCTGGCGCTGGATTTGCGCGATCGACAATCATGCACTACACTTGAAGTAAGAAGCGAGGTGTAACGATGATCTTCAGGGCCAGGAAACTCACCGCCATTGGCGTGATTGCAGCCGTCTTCTTCCTTGTCAACGCGCTCATGATCGCGACGTGGCTCGCTGACGTCGGCTTGATTGGTGTTGCCGGGTCACTACGAACAGCGTACATCGCTGGAACAGCGATCGTGGTCATCGCGGCGTTGCTGATCCTGCTGCCGAGGCCAAGCCGACATGGCCGGAGCCTCAAATCTCGTTTCGGCGGTGCCCTGTCTGCGACGGTGCGCTCAGGCCCGGAGGCAAGTACTGTCCGGCGTGCGGGAGCCGGGTGTGACCATGGCCACTACTTGCTGGCCCTCGTGATCCTGCTATCGCCCACGACACCGGCGTCAGGGCCGACACGCCATCAACGGGCTGGCTTCGATCAACTGCGCCACGAGTTCGGCGTTCGTGCTGGCGCCAGGAGAGCACGTGACGTTGCGATTCGTGCCCGTCTCGAACGTGATGAGCTCACCTCTCAAAGAGATGAAATCGTCGTCGCCCGCGACGGGACTGGCCGCAATGGCCTCGCTTGTAAGATTCCAGAACCACAGGTCGGCCATCTCGCTATCGGGCAGATCGGAGTTTTCCGCTCGCTGGCGCAGCCGAGCCTCAATGAGATTAGGAGAGTCGCACCGCGTTGCGATGACGATCACCTGCGCACCTGAATCCCCGGCCAAGCCGTACACAACCTGCCGCCACCGCAGCTCATCGAACACACCATCCAGAATGACCGACTTGCCATTGCCGACAATCGCTCGGGCCCTATTGAGAAGCCGTTTGTAGCGGTCCGCCCGCTTGGCGTGATCAAGCACCCCCTTGTTCGTAATCTTCCCCGCCTGATGCGTCGCGACCACCTGCACGCCGAGGCACTCTCCAAGGTAGGCCGTCAAGCGCGTCTTGAACGTCGCCGTCGGGCCCTGCGTGAAGATGATGCACTGCCCGCTGAGACAGTCCTGCGTTCCCGCACCGGCAATGGACGATCGTTCCTGCACACCACGCATGATACCACCTCCCTGGTCAACACGGCACGCATACCCATCGTGACCGATATACGGCCCGATGGAATGACGACACGGTGACGAGGCGGTGATTCTGGGGGCGATCCGCCGCGAACGGGCCTCCGGGCCTATCCCCAAACTCCATAGCGAACCGGGCAGCGGGAGGGGGCTTTCGAGGCAAGAGTGGTCGCAGCCAGCCTGAGCGTAGGATGGCGACGGCATCGAGCAGCGACGCTAAGCAAGTCGCGACATGAACGGCGAAGAAATCTGGGGGATCAACGCCCGATGACAGCGAGTTCTCGGCACCGTATCATCACACCTCATGTGACAACGTCCTTGAGGGAAAAGCCATGTCAAAGACAGCAATCAACGACCTGCAGGCACTCATCAGGAAACTCCAGGACCAGCGGCAAGCTCACCTGGACGCGATCGCCGACATCGATGCAGCGTTCGGCTCGTTGGGGATCAAGCCGCTCAAGCGGCGGGGACGACCTCGCGGAGTGAAGAAGGCGACCGCCAAGAAGATCAGCAAGGCCAAGAAGGTGCGACGGCGGAAGAAGTTCAAGACGACCGCGAACGAGCTTGTGCTGGCCACAATCAAGAAGGCCGGCGCCGAGGGCGCCACAGGCGCTCAAATCAGCAAGGCCTGGCGATCTGCCGGCAGGCCAGGTGACGCATACAACACGCTCAACGAGCTGGCCAAGGCCAAGAAGATCAAACGAAATCCATTGAAGGGGCAGCGGGGGAGTATGTATGTGGTGGGGTAGGTGAGTCGAAGCGGCATGCCGATGCAGGGCATGCCGCGCAACAGGCCATGCAGATGTAGACGGAGACGTTGCGGTCGGCCCGAGAGGGAGCAACGTCGCTCATGCCAACCCACATGCAAACCGTCGGCGGTGATGTTCACGGCGGACACGCGAGTGCATCGGTGCGGCTGACAAGAGCGAGGGCGGAAGCACCAGCGTCCTTGATCTTCGGAGTGGCAACGCAGCGATTCGTGGCCCGGGGCAAGGAGGCCCTTATGACGCACAGATGCGTGAGCCGTGCGTCATGCGCGCGCCTGAAGTGCCCCAGACTTCGCCAACGGCGTCCCCGTAGATTGCGTGTTGCGTGGATTGTGCCCTTAGCTGGAACGAAGGTCGTCCAGAAACTCCGAAACTGGGGCAACTCCAGT
>JBDRKQ010000087.1:0-2801 GCA_043813895.1 Planctomycetota bacterium | reverse complement strand
ATCGTGATCGGGCGCACGCTGGCGTCGAACTTTCCGACCTCGGGCATCCGTGCCACGGCCTCTTGAATCGCTTTCAGGTCTCGAGAGTTTCCACCCTCGAGGACGATTTGAACGACGCCGTCCTTGCTGGCGACTTGAACTCGGGGGTGATGTGCGATCAGGGTCGCCTTGACGCGTGCGGCCAGCAACAAGTCGTCCATGGCGCGCTGCGATTCAGGAGTAGTCTGAAATCGCCGCGACTCGATGGCGTTGCAGAGCATGTCCACCGCGTCATCGGGCGACAGCCGATCGAGATGAATCACCAAGTCATAGAGACTGCAATCATTGGTGTCTATTCCATAGAGGTGGATACCCCATTTGCGCCGCGCCTCGTCGAGGTCTTCCAGGATCTGGGCCGCCTGTTTCTCGGACATCGGCCCGTGTTTCTCAATCGCCGAGATGCCTCGAACCGGCAATCCCGCCAATGCAGAGGCCGCTTGTTGGAATACTTCCTCGCGTCGCATCAGTAACTTGATGCGATCCTCCAGTTTGCCAATGATCCTGACCTTGAGCACGTGGGGAATATCTCTGACGAAATAATGGCCCGCCAAGCCGTGATAGATCACGTTGTCCTGTTGCAGATGAGTCAGCAAGGCTGCTTGCAGATAGGCGGTGTATCTTTCCTTTCCGAAGGTAAAGCGATCCAGGATCGAAGGGGCGTCGCGCACGGCGTGAAGGAGTTTGATCTCGGGAACACCAAACTCCTCGGAAGCTTCGATCAGAACTTCGCGGGAGATGCACTTGAAACCGAGCTTTTGGGCCGTCTTCTCGGCGACCTCTTTTCCTCGAGCGTATGAACCCCGAGACACAGTGATGATCGACATCATCCACCTCGCTTTGCGCCACGGGCCGGGACGAACGAGCGGCAAGTCCGGCCTCGAGAGATTGCCTGATTCTGGGGAACGCGCGATACCATCCCCACGATACGAGATTCCTCGGCGTGGGGGGGCACAAACGGTTGCCCACGCTGCACCACAGGCAGCGGGCATGGGCAAATACCGACCTCGGCCATCCAGCAGCGACCGGCCGAAGAAACCGCCTCACGCGCACCCAGCACGCGCGCGCAGACCGAAGCGGTGAGCCGAACTCCCACACGCACAGAGACCGTCGGCAACGGCCGATCAGCGTTCAATACGGTATCTTATCCCGGATTATTCACCAACCTGCTGCGCGTAGCGTAACGCGCCAGCGCGGGGAGTTTCAAAGCCAAAGTGGGCGCCCGAAGAGGAGCGGCGAATGCTCGGGCCGTGGTCGGCCCAAACCGCCCCCTTTCCCCCATGGTCCTGGCTGGTCCGAAAGCGGCGTTACAGCAGCCGCGGCGCAGCACGGCGGGACGGATTGTCGGTCGGATCACTCGCGCAGAACCAGGGACAGGTGGGCGTGGCGCGGCGGCGGCACCCAACGCCGAGGACGCGGCGACGCACGACCCCAAACTGCCGAACCATCCGCACCGCTCGGACGCCACCAGCGCCGCAGGCGATCCAGCAGCCGATCCCACAGCACGCCGGCCGCCCGGGCCACGTCCACGATCAATCGCCGCCCATGTTCCACCACCCGCGCTCCGGCCTTGAGCACCGTCTGCTGCACGCGCTTCAGATCCCACCCGCAGCCGGAGGCGTCTTCCAGTTCCCCGCGCAGCAGCCCGGCTAGGTTGAAGGCCAACAGCTTCAGCAGCAAACTGGCCTCGTTCGCCGCGAACGACCCCGCCGACAAGCCGCTGCCAATCGCGCCGTTGAACTCGCCCAACCGATCCTCGAATGTCCCACGCTTGCGGTAGTGTTCCACCAACTCCCAACCGCCGTGCTGCTCAGTACGCCAGTTGGTCACCAGGAAGAAGTAGCGCGGGAACAACTCCCGCAGACCCGTCTTGGAGTCCGGCAGGTCGATCACCACCAACACCATCCGGTACGGCCGCGTCCACTCGCCGGCTTGGTACTCGCCCAGCTCCACGGCGAACTCGTCGCCGTCTTTCAGCGGCCGGCCTGGTGGACGCTTCAGATAAGGCTGAGCCAGCGCTTCCAGCACGGCATTGTTCCTGATCCGACCCACGAACCGCGCGCCTTCGTCGTCGATCACGTCCAGCACACGCCCGTTTACCAGCCCCGCGTCGATTCGCACGTCCAGACGGCGCGCCAACGCCCGGCTCTTGCGGATCGTCTCACGCGCGAAGCGCGCCATGCCCTCGGCCGAACCGCAATTGCCACGCCGCAGGACGGCATGCACGAAGCCCTCGCCCAGACGAGACGAAGCGTAGCTGCCCGCGGCGCAGAAGCTGGCCACCAGCGGGTGATAGATCGTCTTGCGGTAGTAGCCGTGATAGGCGCCGCCGGGCTGCTTGCCGTGCACTTCGATCGGGAAGGGATCAATGTCCAGCGTGCCACGCGGGACCATGCGGCCACCGCCGGCGGCTCGCTGGTGGCGGCCGACCCACTCGGCTAATGCTTCCCGCGTGGCCTCCAGATTGGGCTTGATCTCGGCCAGCCGTTCGATCAGCCGCCAGTCCGAGGGCTGGCTGGCCAGTCGTTCGTCGGCGACCTGTCTGCTCGGCCGGTCCCAGACCGCCAGCTTCATGGCCACGTCGTGAGCCAGAACGTCCGCGTCGTCCTGATGGGCGTAGCCGAGGGCCGTGGCGTAGATGTGCTGGCGGAGCAACTCGACCTGCGTGTAGCGAATCCGGTCGGCGCGGCGCGGGTCGCTCAGCTTGGCCGCCAGGTCGGCCGTCAGGCCCAAGCGATGATCCGCTTCGCGTAGCAGCAGCGCCC
>JBDRKQ010000086.1:0-4604 GCA_043813895.1 Planctomycetota bacterium | reverse complement strand
CTGACACTCGCCGGAGACCTTGTGGATGTCGATCTCACGGAGCCCCGTCCACGTCCCGGAGCGGTATAGCCCGAAGGGGCGCTCCACTTCACCACGACATCGGCGGGTACGGTCCGGCCGTGATCGACTTGCACAGGCGCGATCCCCACGCGTTGCGAAGGAGCGATCTTCGCCGGGCTTGCCGGCGGACCTGTCTTCCCCAGGTTTGGCGGCGGCGTCGCGGGCAGTCTGCGTGGGACGCCCCGACTCGCACGGCCCACGCGCACCAGCCCCGTCGACAGGCCGCTCCACGGCAGATTCCCGGCATGGTGGCTGCTGATTGGCGGCGCACCCGGCGAAGAGAAACACCATTCCCGTCAAAGTCGCAACGTTCACGGCGGCAAGCACTCGTCGGTTCATGGCCGGGCTCCTCTACAAATCGCGACCCGGAGGTCGGCCCCAGATTATGATACCGCCAAGCCCGCAGTCGGATGCGGCAACCGCTGGAGCACACACCCGTCCCGGCACCCGTGGCCGAGGGTGCCGGCCGGGCGGCCCTCGGCCCCGTCAGCACACGCTCGAACGAGAATCCCATCTCGTTCCCCGCAGCGTCGGCCCCCCGTGGCCGACGACGGTAGCCCTCTGCGGAATCGCTCGTCGGGTACCCTCCTTTTCACGGGGCGGGGGACGGGCGAACCGGCCAAACTCCACCGGAAAAAGTAACGTTTGCCGGCATTTGCCGGTGTTTGTCTTGCCGGTCGCGCATTGCTTCGGCGCAACACAGTGGCCTTCCCCACCTCCCCAAAGGAGATGGGCCACCCGACCCCGGGTCAACAAGTGAGGATTTCGCATGAACGGATCCTCACGCGGCCAGGGACTCCCCGGCTCGATGAACAGCGTCTTGACGCCCACTTTGGCCAACCAGTCACACACCGCCTTGCTCGTAAACTCCGCGCCGTTGTCGGATCGGATGTGATCCGGAACACCGCGATGGATGAACAAATCCGTCAAGCGCTCCAACACATCCTCCGAGGTCATCCGCCTGGCCACGTCGATCGTTAGGCACTCACGCGTGTATTCATCCACCCACGTCAGCATTCTCAACGGACGGCCGTCGTGCGTCCGGTCGTGAACAAAGTCGTACGCCCAAACCTGATCCTTCCAGAGCGGCCGAAGACGGACACACGAACCGTCGTTCAGCCATAATCGTCCGCGTTTGGGCTGCTTCTAGGGCACCTTCAGGCCCTCCCGTCGCCACGGCCGCGCTACGCGTTTGTGATTCACATGCCAGCCCTCGATCCGCAACATCGCTCTGATCAGGCGGTATTCTCACACGAGCCTCAGGGACCTGTCTGCCGCTCTGGACGTGTTGCCCGAATCCGGGGCCATCCCTTCCGCGGAGACCCAACAGCGGGCGACAGGGACGCACGGCAAGGCGTCCAGTGCCTGAGTGGGATCATTGGTTCGGGGCGATTCCTCCCAGAAACTCGGCGTTCTACTTGGCGGGACAGGATGATAGCCTGAGGCAGCTCGTGGCCGCGACTGACACGACTGTGGCACTCGCAACCGAAGCACGGGGAGCCGGAAAGTCAATAGAATCAAGGGGTTGTGGCACTTCTTGTCGTTTGGCGACACCGTGTGGCATCGCATGACACAGCAAGGAAGAGAACGCGCCCGGCAGGATTCGAACCTGCGACCTACGGTTTAGGAAACCGTTGCCCAGCCCCAGAGTCTATTCTGCAAGTGACGCTGACGCAACGGCTTGCGACAGGGTAGGTGACGGCCATTCCGAGGGTGTCGCCAAAAACCCCGACACTTTGGACGTTAGCAGCCCCGACGATGCGGACCTGGAGCGGATCATCACGGCGTGGCCTCTCCTCCCCGAGGCGGTCCGCCGAGCCGTTGTCGAGCTAATCAGGCTACACGCTGAAGCCGCACAGGACGCGCCAGGATCGCTGAGTTAGTTGAGAATGTCATCCCGGCGTACGTCAGGACTGGGGGCGCGGCAGGAGGCGCTGAGGACGCCGGCGGCTGGGGTGGAGTGACCTCGGACGAAGACCTGCGACCCAAGTCCTGGTAGAATCACATCGTCTGAAGGCACCTCTAAAGCAACAAGGAGTACCCCATGTCGGTGGCAAGTGTGGCCCTGTGCCTGGTCGTGTTTGGACAGCAGCCCCAGGTAACGAGCGATGAAGCGGCCAGGCTGGCTAAGAACCAGGGCCTCATCGAAGAGCTGGAGACGTTGAAGGCTGCGATTGGAGCCGTTCGCGCGGAGACGCACGCGGCCGCGGCACTGCGATCCAGGGAGAGTGAGGAGGCCAGGCGGCTGGTGAAGAAGATCGAATCCGCGTGGAACAAGATGCCGGGGCTCGCTGAAGATCGGATTCGCAAGTGGCACCGGCATGCGGCGCCGATGCCCATGGGTTGGAGCTACGTGCTGGCACGAGGGTACTGCAACGCCCACCATTACATGGTTGAAGAGTGGCTGCTCCGAGAGCTCGAACTGTGCATCGAGCTGGGAGAGGACCCGGTCGACGCGAAAATGAAGGCCGCGCTGGAGGACTACTGCCTTTGGGCTCGCGTGCGGGCGTCGAGAGACTTACTGCAATGGGAGCGATGGCACCTGGAGGTCGTGCGAAACTATGCTTCGGAAGAAAGTGCGGAGGAGAAGGAGAAGGAGAAGGAGGACAAGAAGGCTGCACGTGAAGTGAATCGGGAGTGGGCGAAGTTCGCGAACGAGCAGATGGCCGAGACGATGGTGCGGTGGGTCAACGCGGAAACGCGCGTGCGAAAGGGAGCGCTGGCTGGTCGCTGGAACGTGCCCAACCCACCCTCACGGATCGACTTCGAGCGAGCTGGGTACTACGACAGGGAGTGTTATGAAACGCTGAGCCGGATTATCTCGGGTTGGTGGGTCTGGCGGGAGGAACACATCAAGGCCGTGAAGAGAATGCCAAACCTGAAGCTGTTCGGCCGGCATGCGCGGGATGCAAAGGAAAAGGCGCGAAAGATTAGACGCGAGCGGAAGGCTGCGGAAAAGAAGAAACGGAAGAAGGCGGGGGGCGTGGAGTAGACACCGGTGGGCCGTGCTGAGGCGTCAACGCTTCTTGGCCTTCGCCGGTGTTGGCTTGGGTGGTTTCATCTGCTGAGCGGCAAGAACTGGTCCGCTTCGCCGTTCGGCACTCATCCTGAACCGGCCCGTGCCAGGTTTAACCGCAACAGATTCGCCAATACCTTTTGATCCACTTCGCCGCGCCGGTCCGCCAGTGCGTGACCGTTCGGGAGCGGCTGGCCTGCGCCGGTTGTCCGCCTTGACTTGTGTGGCCTTTGTCTTCCCGCTTCGGTGTCTGGCGGGCAGCACCCGGTTGCAGGGTGGGCGTTGGACGCACGCGAGCGCGCTGTGGCGATCCTGGGGCGATCTTCCGTCGATTTCGCGGGACCGCCATAGGTATTCGCCTGGTTGTCCAGGTTGTCGCTACGCGCGTGCGCGCGTGCGCGCGCGCGAGGGCCGGCGGCGGGGATCTTCCTGCCGAGCATGGCGGAGCGCGGCAACGATGGAAGCTGACGATTCCGCCCATGTCGCACGGTTTCGCATTACGTCGCACGAGCCCCGAGGATGGCCTGAGACGATTTCGGGCGACTCTGATACCCGCCGAACCGTTTGCGTGCGTCCTGCGCAACCGTGGCGTGTTTCCTGACGCTTCTCGGGTGGGCAACGGTGCCGGGGGTGAGGGGCCGTCGCTACGCGCGGCTGCGCGCGAGGGCAAGTTTCGGTACGCCAGCTGTGAAAGTACAATGCCTGCCTGACCGGGACGCTGTTGGTGTCGGCCGACGCTGGCAGCAAGCGGACCGGGCGACGCTGCTGGTTATTCACCTACCTTCCAGCAGCTCGCCCGCTCCGACCCGGTGAAGGTAGGTGTGACATGTCGAAGCAGAGCCGCACTCCACAACAGAAACAGCCCGGCATTAGGAGGAGCGATGGTCGCGGCACGGCCGCGGACTCCGCCGCGGCAAGGCCTCCAATGCCTCCGCAAACTCCTCCCGGAATCGCGGGATTGTTGCAGACCATTGGTGACGGGCAGGTCGCTGCTCCAGTGGAGGACTCGCCCCCTGCTGCTGTCGTCCACGAACTCGAATACGTGCTAAACGCCAGTTGCTTCAGGCATGAAGACCCTGGAGAACTCGACGACGAGCAAGAGAGGTGGTTGTTGGACGTAGTAACCGGAGCGAGCCTGCGGGATAACGAGCTTGAGAACCACGGCCGACTGGTCAGAGTTCTCGTTGAAGGCGACGCCAAGGGCGAGACACGCGCGGACGTGGTCGACTTGGCGGAGAGGCTGTGCAACCTTGCGGACTGGATCGACTCAGCCGACCGCCTGGGGGTGGAGGGTTCTCGGTCGGCCTACACCTCCGAGCTTGGCGAGAGACTGGGCACGCAGCGGTGTGCTGCAAGGGACGTGCTGAACGTAGCGCCACTGCGTCGGTCCGCACGCGAGAAGCTCGCTATTGCCTTAATGTGTCGCAGCATTCCCGATCCCACTTCGGATGACCGCCGCGTGCTGCCTGCGCAGGCAACAACGGCGATGCGGGATGCGGCGGAGGCACTGAGGCGCGAGGTTGTGGAC
>JBDRKQ010000085.1:0-12998 GCA_043813895.1 Planctomycetota bacterium | reverse complement strand
GCAACGCCTGCACCACTCGGCCATGAGCCCAAGATACGCCCGGTAGTCGTCATCGCTGAAGAAAGTTTGCTGTCGGCGATTGCCACGCTGCGTAACGTGATGAGGATAGCTCGGAACGACGACACGTGCTATTCGTGGCATGGCAGCACACTACCTGCCCACACAGCGCACGTCAAGAAATTGGGATGGTGTCCCCCGATTATCTGTGTCCCCCGATTATCTGGTGTCCCCCGATTATCAAGAAATTGGGATGGTGTCCCCCGATTATCCTTGTCCCCCGATTATCCTCCCCCGATTATCCGTGTCCCCCGATTATCCGGCGTCCGACGTGAGATGGCCGCCGTTGAAATCGGCGAGGATTTGCTTGCGAGAAAGACTGGAAAAGGTGAGCGTGCTGCGATTACACTCTGTCATCGAACGGCCTCCTTGCCCTCGGCTGAATGTTCTTGATCAAACACCCAGTCTACAGGACAAAGAGGCCGTCTCTACGCGCTAATCAACCAAAACTGATGAAATATCCGGGCTAGACCCGTCCCCCGATTAGACGATTATCCCCCAAAACGGCAAGCCCGGCAGGCCGGCCAAGCGGCGCGATCGATCATGCTATTCCCGCGCGATGCCCAAGTTCCGGCGAAGCCATAGCGTCGTGCTTCGACGCCTGTTCGTTCACGTTCGCTCACGGTTGGACCGGCGTGTCTTCGCTCGTGGACGCCCGGTGATCCCGGATGATGCGCGTGCAGTGTTTCACGTCGTCCTTGATGTGTTCGAGCAGGTCTCGGACCGCGTCGTCGTCCACCGTTCGCAGCGCGTGGTCCGCACGCAGGAGGATCATGCCAAGAGGGTTGTTGAGCTTGTGGGCGAAAGCCGCGGCCGATCGTTCGGCGGGCCGGCGACACTCGGCGAGTTCGCGCTTAAGCTGCTCGACTCGGGCGCGAAGCGCCCGCACTTCGTCGCGCGTCGATGGTTGTGTCGAATCGTCTTCGCTCATCGCAAGCCTGCTCGGGCCAGTAGCGTCGCCCCCCCGTGGCCGCCGAGAAACACGAGTTGCCTTCGACGGCCGACAGGGGCGTCGGCCGCTACGGAAAAACCAGAGCCGCTCTACGCGACGTGCGCCACGGGACACTCGGCCACGGGACACTCGGCGACGGGACACTCGGCGACGGACTCGTCCGTGTACGCGGCGGACGGCGGCCTGATGAACTCAGGCAGGTCCTCCGCGGGCACGTGCTCGATGGCCCACTGCACTTCCTCGCCGGTGACTGCATCGATCATCGGGATTCGCGCCGGCGCCAGGCCGTCCCACACCTCGATCGGCCCACGTTGCAGCTTGCTCGCCCAATCGCGCATCTTCGGGGCCGTCATGGCCAAGCCGATATGGCCGATGATCTGGAAGAGAAAACGCTTGGCAAGAAGCGGGTCCCTGCCAATCCTCGATAGCACACGCAGCATGTTGATCGGGTTGTAGAACTGCGCATAGGCACGAAGGATGTTGCGCTCTTTCTGCCACGGCTCGTCATGCCTGCTGGCGACAACGTGGTTGCCGTCCTGAAACGCCTGCGGGACCGGCACGCCGCCCACGTTCTTAAAGAGTATCCGATCCTTCGCCGCCTGCTCGATGTCCCGAGACCCCACGGCGGGGCCCAGGTACGTGCATTGATAAGAGACTGCACCGATGTCGAACATGTATCGCGCCTGATTGAGCAGCCCGGCCAGGTCGCCCTTCTTCGAACGCAGCGGCTGCTCGTCGCTGTGGATCATCATGGCCATGGGCTCGATCCGGAGTTTCTGCATCAGGGTGAAGAGCTCCTTCACGTTCCCGTCGTCCTGGCCCTTGTTGACCAGGGCGCCAGTGATATCCTCGATGCCGAACCAGATCGCCCGCAAACCTGCCGTGCGGCACAACGGAAGGATATCGCGATTCTTGTAGACGTCGTGCTGCGTCCCCTCGGTATAGAACCGCACGCGCCGGCCCAATGGTGCTCCCCCTGTGGTCGTCTTGGCCAATTCAGCCATCAGAGAGACGACTGTTTCTCGCCTGTTGAAGAAGTTATCATCCGTGCCGAAGAACTCGACAATGCCGAAGTTCTCGTGGATGTGTTTGATCTCCGCAGCGAATCGCTCGGGGCTCTTGTGCCGCCATGTCCGCTGGTTCGCGGCGGGAATCGGGCAAAACGAACAATTGAACTTGCACCCCTGCGACGCGATGATCGATGCGATCTGAGAACGCTTGCCGACTTTGCGCGGCGGGTAGGGGTGTGCCGCAAGCCCACTGTGACGGTGCGGCGGCTCCAACAGACGGTAGCCCGCGTCCGGCATCGGCAGTTCGTCTAAATCCCTCAATAGCCGCTGCACGCCTGTGTTGACGGCTATCGGTCGATCCGGCGGCGCATCCGGCGTGAGATAGACCAGGCCCGGCACACGATCCAACTCGCCGGCGCTTCGCGCGAGCTCAAACGCAGCCCTCGCGGATTCGCCGGGCACTTTGTGTTCTAGAACTGTCAGCAGGAAATCCAACAGGACATGGGCCTCGCCCGTGGCGACGCAATCAGCGCCGATGCCGCGTTCGGGACCCAACTCGAAGTAGTCGGTCGGCTCGTAGATTGCCTTCGGACCGCCGGCGAGAATCAGAGGCCGTTCGGAGCCGAGGCGGTGGGCATCGCGAATCAGGTCGTAGGATGGCTCAGCGTGGACCTGCATCGACGAGACGAGCAAGAGGTCCAGCGGTTTGCCGTCCAACTCCGCCATGCTCGGCCGGAAGTTCGGCGTCCATTGTTGGAGCACGACTCGAACGTGCTTAAAGCCAGCGGCGTCCAGACAGTCGGCGAGCGTCCGCACCGAGCAGGGAGCCATGCGCTTGTCCGCATACCAGTACGGCAACATGCGGGTGCGAAAGTCGAAGGCGTACGCAATCACGATTCGGAGTTCGTGGGCGTCTTCGAACCGGCGCAGCCTGCTGATCGCGTTGCGAAACGTGCCGTCAGGCAGGTAGACGTCGTCCTTCTTGCGGCGTGGCAAATCCACAGGTCTCTCCCGTGACTCGGATGTTCAGTCCGAAGCAGCGCCGGCAACGGGCATTGGCGTGGCTCACATCGTGAGTTTTCGACGTCCGAACAAGCGATCGCCCATCTATCAGACGCCATCAGGTCTAATGAGTCAAGCGAAGTTCTGCTGCAGAACAACGGGCCTCCGAGAATGATGCCCGTGAAGCGTGCGGAAATCGCCGCAAAGTCGATATCGCGAGCTGACGATCCTGAATCGACGCTGGCTTCTCGTGCGCGCTTGAGGAACCGCGGACTTCCCTCGAGGAGCCGCGTACTTCAGTCCGCGCGGTTGTTCCCTGCGGAAAGGTGTTTCGCTGGGCCGAGAGTCCCTTCTCGGCCCTCAGGTCGGCCGGTACGACAAAGTTCCACTTTGTCGCCGCAAGTGGAGAAGAAAGAGCAAAGAGAATCTTTGCTCTACCTGACGTCGGTGCCGAGATGGGATTCTCGGCAGAGCAGATGGTCGTACTACTTATGAAACGCGGTGCTACGTCCGATGCCACTGGTCGCAAGCCGGGCACAATGGCTGATCGGCAACTGCATCGGCTCGGACGGCGGCCAGGCCAGAGGACTGCCACAGCTCCGGCACTGACGCTTCCGGGATTCGGCCGACGGTCTGCCGCGCCGCAAAGTCCTGGTCGCACGTCGTCACCCGCCCGTCTGCCAAGATGAGCATCCTGGAAAACACGCACCGACAGGCACCGCGCGCAGGCGGCGCCGTGGAAGTCACGGCCCGCGGCGGACGTTGCCCGGCACAGTGGCTGTAGCCCGTGATTAGGGCCATACCGAGTCGGCGCTGCCACGCGTCGAAGAACTCCTCCATCTCGTGCAGGTTCTCATTGGCCTTGACGAACGACGGGACGATGAGCGGCAGGACCTGCTTTCGAGATGCACGGAGGCTTATCCAGGACTCGACCCGCGCGAGGACGCGATCGAAGGCGCCAGCGCCGTGAACATCCCGGTAGGTCTGCGCGGTCGCGGCATCGAGTGTCACCTCTACGACATCGACCGGCGTACCGAAGAGGGCGGCCTCGACCGCCGGATCGTCAACCCCCGCGCTGGTTCGGACTGCTATCGCAGCCGCGCCGGAATCACGGATGATGCGGCAGATTCTCGCAAAGTCCGGATGCGAAGACGGCTCGCCGAACCCGCCCAGGACGACTCGCACGTCGTCATAGGGCTCGATGGCGGAAGCGATCGCCTCGATCACGTCGAGCCGGATCGGCCCGCGCGAGCCGACCTCGTCGCCGCGCGGCCTGAGGAGGGAAGCCGGCGTGAGGGGGTCGACCGTCGTCAGCTCTATCTCAATCTCCTCAGGCACGGGATCGACATGTCGAACCTGCCGATCCGCGAGCCAACGCGCGATGCGCTCGGCATCCCAGTCTTCGCCGCCTGCTTCGAGCAACCTTCGGACCCGTTCAAAGCTCCGGTGCGTATCGCAAAGGAGTCGTCCACGCGATTCGATGATTTGTGCGGCAGGCCGATAGCAGGCCTCCTTGCCGGTCACGTCGGCCGCGGGTTGATCGGGACGGTACGTCAGCAGAAAACCGGGCGGCTGGCCCGCGGGCGCCAGTTCCTTCAGCACTGACGACGAGAGTATGACGGCGCCGAGACCTGGCGGCGCCTGAACAATCGTGATCCGCGCGCTTTCGGCATACGTCTCGTAGTGCCGGACCATCGCGTTGATCAAGGCTGGGTCGAGGACGGCCGCGGCCGCGGGGATCGAGGCGACCGCATCCGCGCCGGTGCGTTGGGCCAGGGCATCCAGCAGCGGCACGTGAATGTCCTCGTCGAAGGCGCAAAGCTCTCCGATTCCACCGCGCCAGCCATCGATTCCCCAAACCCGCCCGGCCCTGACAAGCTGCGCGTAGACCGGCGGAGGCTCGTCGAATCGTTCGATCGCCACACCCAGGTCGTCCAGAAGCCTAAGGACGTCAGAGACCTGATGGGCGGGCGCGAGCACATGAACCGATGCGAGCCGATCCGCGCGGAGGACGCGTTCAACCGTGCGTCGCAGCACGGGCTTACCGGCGAGATCGTCGCCGAGCCGCGAGCGCATGCCCAGTGGCGATCTCTCCATATCGACGGCAATTGTGGCGATGCACTTCACTCAGGTAGCCTCTCTCGCCTCGTCAAGTCGAGCCAACGTCTGGTCGAGTGTCTCCTCGAGGTAGTCGCAACCGTCCAACAAGGACTCGATCAACCGAATGTCGCGTTGTATCTGTCGCCTCGCCCGCGCGGCCGTCTTGCGGGGCTCGCCCTGCCGGCCCCCGTAGTCCATGCTGAGTCGCCGATCGGCGGCGAATTTCTGAAGCTCGCCGAGTTGCGAAACATCCCGGACCATGCGAAAGATAACCCCGTGGCGCTGCACCAGCGTTCGCAATTCGTCAACCCGGACAATCCGCTTGTTGAACTGCTTGGGATCGTCGATGAGGCCGGTCAGTTCGTCGAGCACTTTCTTGGTGTTCTCACAAAGGCTGCGAAATGCGATAAGCTCCTCGCGCCGCCTGACAAGCGCCTCACGCGCGGGCTCGAGTTTCGAAGCGTCGTACCACTTGGCCCGTAGATAGTCGAACCGGCCGGGGTCGATCGGTTCACGGCAGTGCCGATCGATCGCGTCCGCCAGCGTCATCACGCTGGCCCCGGTCTTCCTCGCGCCGCCCTCTGTGGCATCGATGATCATCGCCGCACACTTGGCAAAGTCCCGCTCGAACTGGACGAGGTACGTGAACATCTGCTCGTCCGTGTAGATGTCCCCGCCGTGGATGTCCTTGACCTTCCGAAGTATCTCGCGATGGCGGACGATACGCGTCCACTCCTTCATCTCCAGCGTCGAATAGCGACCCAGCTCCGACCACCACGCACGGTGCATCGCGACGCCGGGCGTGTAATAGCAATGCCCCCCGAAGGCGAGATCCTGCCCGATAAAGACGATGGGGTCGCAACCCAGCCATTGGGCAAGATAGAAGGCCAAGTGCATGACCGTGGCACCCGCCTCGATGGGCGTCCGTTTGCCCAGGGCATCGCCGACACACTGATGGGCGAACTCGTTGTCAAGAAGGATCACGCGGTTTCCCGCCATCGCGGGCGATCCCCGAAACGTATCGATCACGTGCCAGGACGCCTTGGGCTCCGCAACGAGCACGAGATCGTCCGGGATATCGACGTTCTCAAAGAACTGGCGCGACATCTCGCTGAAGTCCAGTGACGTGACGAAGTGCGGCCGGATGCCGTGGCTGAGAAGCAGACGCAATGTCGTCTGCGCGGCGATGATGACGGCCTTATCACGAAGGCCGTGGAGCTGCCCGACGTTCTTCGCAAGGGAGGGGCCGGCTGCGACAAGAATCGCGGGACAACCGGCGAAGCGGCCGCGGAGGATGTCTGCCGGAGGCGTCGAGACATACGTCGGGAGGTTGTTCGAGATGTTGCGGCATGTGATACCGGCGTTTCGGACGAGTGTCAGGAGCGACATCTTCGCAAACGCGGCGTAATCCATGACGGCCTGCCGGCATTGCGTGTGGAACTCCGCGTTGTGATCGCGTGCGACCGGGGGCACGGCGAAGAACGTTCCCAGCATGAGCATCGTCGAGTGGTGGCCCAGGCCCTGGTGCAACGTCTGCTTGCCCATCTCCGTCAGAATGACCACGCGCCCGAGGCCCAACTCCTTCGAAAGGTCGGTGTGTTCGAGCGCGGTCTTGATCGTGACCAAGTCCGGCTCGCTGACGATGATGACGATCTCTTCACCGAAGGTCTCGATGAGGGCTTTGATGTGGTATCCCAGCCCGAATCCCGCGAGGACGACGCAGTAGGCCTCGGTCCTCTCCAGACTGTTGCAGAACTCGATGGCCTCGGTTTCGGGATCATAGCGGCTGTGGAGGAAGAGCTTGCGGCTGTCAAGTGTGGTGGCCACGGCGGTCATCGGCCCCTTCCTGGAGGGCTGCACCTCCAGCGAGGCATCCGGCGGCACTTCATCGATCCGCTGCGCGAGCTTCGGATCACAGCGCCAAAGCCGGGCCATGTTGTTCAGAAAAACCTGATTGGCCGGCACAAGCGTTTGCACGGCGACATTCTACCGATCCATGACGGCCGGGACAGGAAGAAAGACGACTGCCCTGTCGCACAGGCCGCGCGTAGCGCCGGCCCCCTGTGGCCGACGTATACTAGTTGAAGACCGCTCGAAATTGCCCGTCGGCCACGGGGTGCCGACGCCACAATACGTTGTAGCAAGCTCCCGCAAATGCGCAGGACCCTCGAACTGGAAAGGGCGTCAGCCTGCACGTCGGGCTTCACAATCGCAGCGTTACCGACCGACGATCATGTAAAAGTACAATACGCTCCAGGCCAGGCAGGCTAGGGTAAACCAGCGGCGCTTCGGGCCGTCTGTCCATGGGGCGATGACGACGAGCCAGATTGGCAGGAAATCAAGCGCGTATCGATAGTAGCCGGCTTGGCCGATCGTTGGGCCGTGATAGAGCAGGGTACCGAAGATCACAGGAATCGTACCCAACATCAGCGCCCGTCTCCGGGGATCGGCCCACCATTGACGAAATGCGACGAGCACCAGCAGGATCAGCGGCGTGCCGAACCAGACGGCGGTGCCTTTGCCGTGTCCCTGAATAGCCAGACCGCACGGTGTCAGATCGATCTCTGTTGGCAACGACAGCCACATGTGATACGCGTGCGACGGAAGATACCGCCAGGCGAAGATGTCGACCGAGCCGTCCGGCCCGCGCACGGGATCCGCGTCCACGCGGTTTGGATCGTCGAAGATGTAGCGATAGCCCGTCTCGAGAGGCGAGTCGAACTTGGCATAGTTCAAAGTCATCGGGATGGCGAGTGTAATGACGAGGGGGATGCCAGCGCGAATCAGGGCGTTCTTGCGGTGCGGCGATCGCCACGCCAGCCACAACAGTGGGAGAGCATAGGCGACACACGTCTGTCGCGACCAGGCGGCTATCAGAATGCCGAGGCCACCCAGCCAGAATCGTCGCCGCCCAAGGACGTCCGCCAGCAGAATCGCCAGGCCGGTCTGGGCCATGATGAGTTGGATCGAGTATATCCAGGCGGTTCGTGTGCCTGCGAGCATCGCGGCGACGGGCCAGAGGGCGGTTCCCGCAATCGCGCCGAAGGCCAGGACCGGAGCCCAAAGCGTTCCCGCGCCGCTGCGCCGGAACGCCCAATAGAATGCCAACGGCACCGGCCCGGCAAGAACGATGTTGAACAGCACTGTCCAGAAAACGAGCGGTTCGCCGAACACGAGGCTGTTCATGGCGTACACGGCGAAGCAAATGAGCGTCCAGAGCGGCGGAAAGACGTTGTAAAAGTGATCTTTGTAGAGGGCGACGTCGCCGCCGCGCGAGGGCAGGTCGAGCCGGCCGTCGAGCCAAGCCATCGCTTCGGCCGCTGCTTGGTTGTTGTCGGGGCCGATATGCCACTGCGAAAACTGCACCGCCGGCCCAAGCACGATGAGCAGGGCCACGTAGAGCAGGACGAGTGTCATCACTCGCTGCAGGTTCGAGGCGCCGGGGGTGTCGGTCCATGTTGAAGTCATGCGATTGTGCCGTATCGGTAGCGTAATCCATCCAACCACGTGTCACAACAGGAACTGTCCGAGGGGGCTCTTCAAAACGGCCTGGGTTCTCGACGATTAGTTCCATGCAACGCGTCGTTCTTGAAGATGCCGGGTACGGAAACCTCCTGCCGCCGACAGATGCCGGCGGCCGCGTTTGACCAGCGCTGTGGTAGCAGGAGCCTGCTCGATAACATCGAGGCTACGACGAGCCCGACAGCCGCGAGCATCTTCGCGCGGCCGTTCAAAAACGCGATGTGTTTGCGCCGCGAGCGACCGCGCGGACTGAAGTCCGCGGCTCGTAAAACGCTTTCTATCGCTGTCCTATCAACGGGCTTGGCCACCGAATCCCGGTGCTCAATCGTCAGCGTGGTTTCCGATAGGCCCTTCTCCATCGCACATTTCCTGCTCCTGATCGTCGACCGCTTTTTGCCTTACGCCAATCGGAGTTTTTGACAGGCGCTTTCGGCTCGCGCTATAATGAGCTTTTCGCTCAAACTCGGTGTCGCCCTATAGAGACACGTTTATGATTAAGGAAGTCCATCGGCCACAAACGGTTGACGAGGCGGTCCGACTCAAGGAAACGCTGGGAAACCAAGCGGTCTTCCTGGCGGGCGGGACGGAGGTCAATTCGAGCAGTTTTGCATTCTCCGGCGAACACGTCATCAGTCTCGCAGGTCTGGGGCTGGGTGGGATTCGTGTCACCGAGGATGAACTGGTCGTGGGCGCGTTCTGCACGATTGCCGAGTTGACGGAGGCCGCTGACGTTCCCCAGTGCGTTCAGTCGGCCGGCCTGAACGTGGTCAACCGGAACATTCGGAATGTCGCGACCATCGGAGGGCATCTCGCCAGTGGCAAATCGTGCGGCGATCTGTTGCCCGTGCTCGTGGCTCTGGAAGCCGTGCTGGACACCGGGAGCCCCGTCGCTACTTGCGCCGTTCCTGTGCTGGAGTACCTGGAGCTGGAAAGCAAGCCTCTTGCCACCCAGATCAGGATTCCAAAGATCGACGCCAACCGTCAGGTCGCGGTCGGCAAGTACTCGCGAACTTCCAACGACATCTCGATCCTCACAGCGGCCGTCGCGCTGACCCGAGAGGGCGATTGCATCCGTGATCCCATCGTCGCCGCCGGGGGAGTGGCACGTCGTGTAGTTCGGTTGAAGGGCGTCGAGGGCAAGCTGAGTGGTCGAGATTGTCCGACCCTGGAGGAGGTCGAGGGGTGGGTTGCCGCTGAGGTCGCCCCGGTATCCGACATCCGCGGCAGCGCAGAGTTCAAGCGGTACAGGGCCGGCGTACTCGTCGCGACGACCGTTCAGAGAGCCTACCGCGGGGAAGGCGAGGGGACCCGGTGAAGATATCCGTTCAGCTCAACGGGGTGGCCAGGACGTTCGAGACCGAGCCGGGAGAGAAGGTTCGCGATCTGCTTCAGCGCGAGGGCTTCATCTCCGCGCGGAACGGTTGCGACGGCCAGGGTTCCTGCGGAGCCTGCGCCGTTCTCCTCGACCGGAAGCTGGTGAACTCGTGTCTGCTGCTGACGCCTCAGATCGATGGGCGCGAACTCCACACGGTGGATTGTCTTTCGAGCAATCGGGAGCTGTCCGTGGTGCAGTCGGCCTTTGTCGATGCCGGCATCGTTCAGTGTGGGTATTGCACCCCCGCCATGGTGCTGGCGATTCACGAATTGCTAATCACGCACGACCGGCCGACACGAGAGCAGATCAAGGATGCGCTGTCCGGCGTTTTCTGCCGCTGCACCGGCTATGAGCAGGTGTTTATCGCCGTCGACTTGGCATGCCGGCGGTTAAAGGACCCGCGATTCAAGGGCCGCATCGCGCCGGAGTTCCGCGACGACCTCCGCGTTGTAGGCAAGGTCAAGCGCAAAGTGGACGGGGCGGTCTTGGCTCGCGGCGAGAGGGCCTTCGTGGAGGATCGGGTCCAATCGGGAGCCTGCCACCTGAAGATGCTTCGCAGCCCTCACGCCCACGCGTACATCACCAGCATCGATACCCGTGACGCCGAGGCCATGCCGGGCGTGGTGCTGGTCCTGACACACAAGAACGGTCCTCGAACCTACTACAACCAGGCTGGGCAGGGATTCCCCGAACCATCACCCTACGACCGCCGGATGTTTGGAGAGAAGGTCCGGCACGTCGGCGATCGCGTGGCAGCGGTGGTGGCCGAGTCGCCGGAGATTGCTGAGGCAGCGATCGCGAAGATCAAGGTGGAGTACGAGCGGCTCGATCCGGTTCTGACCATCGATGAGGCGGCAGCGGAAGGGGCTCCGCGCGTTCACGACGGCGCTCTGGAGTACGTCGTCGGCGCTCCGCCTGATCTGGACAACAGTGAGGCCGAACCTCGGGATGGCAAGATCATCTACCAGTTTCCCATCCACGCCGATCCGCGTCGAAACATCGCAGCGTACGTCGACGGCGGCATCGGGGATGTCGACAGGGGTTTCGCCGAGGCTGACGTGATCGTGGAGCGCGAGTACGAAACCACCCAGGTGCAGTGTACCCCGGTCGAACCCCACGTGGTGTACACTCGGATGGAAGGGGGGCGCCTGGTGATCCACGCGTCAACGCAGGTGCCCTGGCACATCCGGCGCATCGTGGCCCTGGTCCTCGGCATTCCCGAGAACAAGATCCGTGTGATCAAGGAGCGTGTGGGAGGCGGTTTCGGCGCGAAGCAGGACATCGTGCTCGAGGAGGTTGCCGCTTATTGCACTTGGATCACCGGTCGAAGTGTGTTCTTCCGGTTTAATCGCGAGGAGGAGTTCATTGCCGCTCGGACCCGCCATCCGATGAAGGCACGGATCAAGCTAGGGGCCAAGAGGGATGGTCAACTGACGTCCATCCTCATGGACCTCAAGGCCAACACGGGGCCCTACGGATCCCATTGTCTGACCGTCCCCATGAATGCTTGTTCGAAATCGCTACCGCTGCTGCTGTGCGATAATGTCAAGTTTGTTGTCACCACGTACTAGTCCAATATCCCGCCTGCTGGGGCATACCAGGGATATGGCGCTCCGCAGGGTTCCTACGCGTTGCAGTTGGCGGTTGCCGAACTCGCGGACGAACTGCGGATGGACCACCTCGAACTCGTCGAGAAGAACCGTGTGCGCGAAGGCTCCATGCTCGAGATCCTCAAGTGCCTCGGGGAGGGGCGGGAAGGGACGGCCCAGCAGGTGTCCAGTTGCGGACTGGGTCCGGCCCTGAAGAACGGATCGAGAATGATCAACTGGGGGCTCCGGGAGGACAGCGGTGATCCGGATGTTCGGATTGGCAAGGGGTTGGCCATCGTCCAACAGGGGTCGGGGTTGCCCGGGCTTGATTCCGCCAATGCCGCGATCACCATGTTGGGTGACGGCACTTTCATGCTGTTAAGCGGAGGGGCGGACCTGGGGACCGGTTTGGATACGGTTACGACGAAGATGGCCGCGGAGTGTCTGTGTACGACCATGGGAGACATTGCCCTGATTGCGGCGGACACGGATGTCACCCCGTTTGACACCGGCGCCTATGCTTCCAGCGGGACCTACTTCTCCGGCGGCGCCGCGCTTAACGCTGCCCAAGCTATGAAAGACAAGATACTGGAGATTGCGGCTGAGATGCTGAATGAGCCGCCTGCTGACCTCCGGCTCGTTTTCCGCTCGACGGTCAAGGGCCGGAAGGGTTCGGTGAGCTACCAGGACATCGCTCGTTATGCCGAAACCGGTACGGGACCCGGGCTGCCGAGCGCCTCCGGTCGCTTCATTACTGACAACGCCTCGTTCCCTTATGGGGCGCATTTCTGTCAGGTTGCGGTCAATACGCGTACCGGCGAAGCCAAGATTCAGAAGTACTATGCGCTGCAGGATTGCGGCACACCGATCAATCCCGAACTGGCGATCGGACAGATCTACGGGGGAGTTCTGAAGTCCATCGGGCATTCTCTATGGGAGGAGATGCTCCTCGACAAAGACGGCCGCTGCCTGAATGCCAACTTGCTAGACTACAAGGTGCCGATGATCGGCGACCTTCCCGATGACTTCCGCGTGGAACTGGTCTGTACCGACGACCCATTTGGACCGTACGGCTGCAAGTCCGTCGCCGAGATCAGTTGCAACGGCGCGGCCCCATCGATCGCCGCGGCCATTCATGACGCTGTCGGCGTCTGGATGCGTAAATGGCCGTTCACGCCGGAGAGAATCCTGAGGGAACTCGGTAAGTTTTAGGAGATGACAAAGGAATCATGCAAGACCGCCGATTCACCGTCTGTCGCGCGGAGTACCTTCTGCCTCTGGCCGATCCGGACCGGGCCCGGCGGGTCCGGGACGGTTATGTTCTGGCTGAGGGGGAAACGATCAGGGAGGTCGGGCCGTACACGCCCGACACGGGATCGCGGTTGCTGCGT
>JBDRKQ010000084.1:0-9238 GCA_043813895.1 Planctomycetota bacterium | reverse complement strand
GGGGGAGTTGATCGATGTTATTCGTCGGCCGCAGGGGGCCGACGCTGCGTGTCGCACCGCCACCCTGGTTGTTCTCTCGCTTGCACTTCGGGCTGGTATAGTGGGTGCCCCATCCCACTAGCGCCAGGCGAATGCGGCTGGCGATCGGGGTGGGGCCCCCAGCTTCATAGGTTCACTCTATGCCACGATTCTGAGCCGGCTCTTCGAGACACAGGGGAACTATCAACCCTGGGAACACGACTCGGCCCGGCCGTGTTGGTACTCCTGGAATTGCCTTCTGAGCGGCCTGCGGATCGCGATCTGCGAGTTTTACGTGTTTTCCTCGAACATAGTGGCTTCGTGCTGCTGAGGTCGTGCTAAGTCGGTACCCCCTCTCCGGCCGATAGTTACGTCAGCCGGGATGGTGCGGTCGCGATGTGGCGCCACGGCTCCGGAACGCCGTTTGTTCGACGATCCGCGCCGAGGCGTGCAATCGCGGGCTGCCCGTCCGGTATAATGTGTGAGCCTGAATGTTGGAATGTCGCATCGCGGCGGGTGCCCGACTAGAGGCGTTCGTCTCGCGGGGCGACGATTCGGAGGACGCATGATGGGGAGTTCATTTCACATGGGAAGTGTGAGCCGGGATTCGATTGTTCGCTTTGTGCGGGTGCTTCCGCTGATGGCGGTGTTGGCGGTCGTGGCGCTGCCGGTGAATCGCGCCGTGGCACAGACGATCGACCTCACAGACATTACGACGCTGATCGGAGACGCGACGAACAACGGAGACGGAGGCACGACGACGCACGACGACAACCAGCCTGGCACGACGCCGATCTCCGGTCGTCAGCCCACCGTCGACAATCAGTTCGCGACGACGTCGGGCGGCGCGCTCAATGATCGGCGACCGGGCCTCTACGTTCAGCAGGGCATCGCGTCCACGAATGGCCAATTGAGCATGATTGACGGCACGGTACCCGAAGAGCAACTGAGCTTCTTCGCCGAGACGTTCAACGGGATATACATGAACGTGTTCGATATTTTTGGCGGGATACTGGGGCTTTTCAATTCGTTCGTGGACAACTTGAGTTCCAACAACAGCAGCAGCGGGAGTCTCACGTTCGTCCCGCCCGGCAATGCCGCGACGACGTGGGAGCAGAACAGCCAGACGATCCCATAGGTAGGCGTAGGAACAGCAAGTCTTGGCGCGCTTCGCGCCGAAGGACAGCCTCGTGTGTGCTCAGAACGGGTCGGCCGTCAAGCGGTCGGCCCAGTTTCGTGATGGTGAGTGTGTGTACGTCGGCGCCGTGTGGCAACGAGACACAGCCCGATCAGGAACAGAGCGAGGAACCAGGCTGTTCGCAAGTTGAATTGGATCTCGCCGAGGGCGACCTCCTCATCCGGGAGGCCGTAGAAGACTCGCACCCACGCTCCTTCCGCCTCTCTCGCGACGATCAGCGCCAGGCCGTTGTTGGCGATGTGTATGAGAATCGCGGGATAGATCGACCCGGTCCGCAGGCAGACGAATGCGAGCAAGATGCCCATGAGGCTGACGATGGGGATCTTCTCCACATAGATGTGATAGATGCCGAACAGGATGCCGACGACCACGACCAGCTTGAGGGTCGAAAGCCTCTCTCGCAATCCTGCGAGAAGGAAGCCTCGAAAGACGAACTCCTCGCAGATGCCGGGCAGGACGGCGAAGGCGAGCAGGACGCCGATGAAGGATCCGCCGGTGATGATGGCGGCCTGCTGCTGAAGCGCCTCGTTTGAAGTGAGCGACGACGGGAGCCAGGCCTGCTGAATCTGCTGCAGGAGAAGGGACAAGGGCACGATCGAGACCGCGAGGAGCAAAGCGCCGACGGCGTGTTGCAGTCCGGGCACTCGCAATGAGAAGGTCTTCTTCAAGTCGATCTTGAGGTACCACCCCGCGAACAACACGGGTCCGGCGAAGAGCAGCACCTGGGCAACGGCAATGACCCATTTGAACCGGGCGCCGCTCGCATCAACCCCAAGCATGTAGGATTGCCAGTAGAAGTTCAGCGGGAAGATCACGGCGATCATGAGCAGCGCGAGTGCGGTCGAGGGATATGCCCGAGGCCGGAAGAACCTGCGCCGCAGCATCGCCCTGTAACTGCCGACGTCGCTGAACAGCACGGCTTCGTTGCCGTAGACTCGCGCAGCCACGGCCACGGCGGCGGCGGCGTAGAGGCAGGTGGAGAGGAGGCTCACAGTGATTGCGGGGAAATCGTAGCGGCCGAGGAAGAGCTCGCGCATGAGGACGACCACGTTCGCCACGGGGATGACGAGCATCATGCCTTTGAGATCGACCGTCGGCATGTAGGCGACGACCATCGCGGGAATGATTGCCGCCATCATGACCGGCATCATGTAGTTCTGGGCTTCCTTGAAGGTCCTCGCGAAACTGCACACCGCGAGCATGACGGCGCCGAACAAGACGGCAAATGGGATCATCGACAGGAGTACGACCGGCGCCGCCGTGGCGAGAAAGCTCGCCTGCCGTTGTTCGGCCTCCTGTTCAAGGTTCTTGCGGCGTTGGAGGTAGTCGTGCTGGCGATACTCTTCCGCGGGGCGTGTGGCGACGATCTTGTCGGCTTGTTGCGAAGCGGCCGTCTTCTCGATCATCTCGCCGACGGCCAGGGCCTCCGCCCGGCGAGACGGCTGAGCGGATGAGGCAAGCTGGTCCAGGCGGCTGAAGTGCACCATCGCCGTCATCGATGCAAGGTTGAGGGTGGTGCTGAGCATCGCGATCGTCACGATGACGCCGAACTTGCCCGCGACGATCTGTCCGACGGGCACGGGTGAGACCGCCAACGTCTCCAGGGTGCCGCGTTCGCGTTCACCGGCCGTCAGGTCGATCGCCGGGTACATCGCTCCGGTGACGGTCATGGTGACGAGGAGAAACGGCACGACCATCGCCAGGATCTTCGCGAACTGCTGGTCGGGACCGGCGGTTGATACGCTGCTCTCGATGAGCGGCGTGAGGATAGTGTTGCCCTGGGGAACCTCCTCGAGTCTTGCCTGCACGATGCGATCGGCCTCGTTCGCCATGATGCGGCGGAGCTGCTCAAAGGCGAACTCGGACCTGGGGCTGGTGTCGCAGTAGATGAGTTGCACGATACGGTTCGTGGTGTCGGCGGGATCGTCCGGGTTCGGCGGTGGATCGACCAATACGCCTACGTGGCATCGCTCGTTGGCTACGAGGTCCCAGAGCGATTGGTCCGCACCGACGACGTCGATGTTCACGTGATCAGCCTGGAGATAGGCGAAGAGTCCCGCCCCGGGATCGACTGTTTCCTCACCGGCGGCTTCGGCCGCTCTTTCGTACTCGGCGAGTTGTTTTTCTCTGTCGGCATCTTCGCGCGCCAACATTCCCTCCAGCCACGCGCGATGCGACTCCGTCGGCACGCAGATCGAGTAATGCTCAGCCTGCCGGCGGCCCGTTTCGGTCCGCAACGCCTGGACCAATACAATCATCAGCACGGGGTAGAGCACGATCGGCACGAGGACCATGGCGAGCAGCGTTCGCTTGTCGCGCAGCGTATCCACGAGCTCCTTGCGATAGACCACCCAGACACGTCGGTATCGATCCAATGCATACCTCGAAGGTTATGGAGTTTCACGTTTCCCTGTGGCACCGGCGTCTCGCCGGTGACGTCATGGAACTTCGCTGGGTGCCATGCTTTCACGCGACGTTGTCGCGGGTAAGCATGTTTAAGATCGAGAAGCCATGCCTACCCGTCCCGCTTACGCGGGCCGTGAAGGCATGGCACGCAACGTCGATTGCCCTAGTAAGCACTGGCGGACAAGCCGCCAGTGGCACCCATACTGTTCACTCACCTTGTTCACCCATACCGTTCACGCTTTGGTCCATTCCGGCTAAGTGCCGGTCTTTTGGTCGTCATTGTGCGGAGCGCCTCGCAGCACGTGCTCTTCCTGGCCGCACAGTCTCAGGAATACTTCGCTGAGGCGTTGGCGGCCCGATTTCTTGCGGAGCGTCGCCAGGTCGCCTTCACCCACAAGGTTACCCTCGTGAATGAGTCCGAAGCGGTGGCAGAGAGTCTCCGCCTCGTCCAGGTAGTGCGTGGACATGATGACGGTCTTGCCGCGGTCGCCTTCGGCGCGGATGAAGTCCAGGACGATTCGGTTCGTCAGGACGTCCAGGCCGAGGGTCGGCTCGTCCATGACAAGGATCGGCGGATCACCCATGAGCGCCCGGGCGATGTTGGTGCGTTGCTTCTGGCCCGTTGAGAGACCGCCGCACCGCAGGTTCGCGAAGTCTGCCATGTCCAGCCAGTCGATCAACACGTCGATGCGTCGCTTGATCGCGCTCAAGTCCATGCCGATCAGCTCGCCGAAATAGCGGAGCAGTTCGCGGGGACTGAGGCGCTGGTACAGGCCCGTGCTGGCAGTCAGGTAGCCGAGCGAGCGTTTCGCCTGTTCCCGGTGGGTCTGCACATCGAAGCCGTTGAGTCTGGCGGTTCCCGACGTGGGGGTCAGGAGGCCGCTCATCATCCGCAGGGCGGTGGTCTTGCCGGCACCGTTTGGTCCCAGGAGGCCGAAGATCTCCCCGGCTGCCAAACGGAACGAGAGGCCGTTGACGGCCAGCTTCTCTCCGCCTTCGGTGGTCGGAAACACCTTCGTGAGTTCGCAGACTTCAACCATGTCGATGGCTACTGTATGCATCTGTCGCGTCGACGCAACCGTCCGGCTTCCCGACAGAGCCCCGAGCGCAAGCGAGTGGGTCCGAAGACGTACGATCTGTCCGCGAAGACCCCGCGCTGGCGCTTGAGGCTCGGATCAGCCCCACCGGATCTGTCATGGACGCGACCGTCCAGGGTTGCTCTCTTTTGGGGGGCTTGCGCCGTTGACGGTACGACGCGTCCACACGATGTGTGCGGTCGTCGTATAATGTGTCTTCGCAAAGGGCGATTGGAGCGTAATGGCACAGCGACGCAAGAACCATCAGATGGAGTTGCCGATCGAACCACCGGAGGTGCGGACGGCGCGCGTGGCGACCGTGGCGATGATCCAGCCGTTTGACAAGCTCTATAGCTACCGGATTCCGCGGGAGCTGGAGGCCGATGTCCGGCCCGGGACGCGGATTACCGTGCCGTTCGGCCGGGGTGATCGGCCGGTTCGGGCGTTCTGCCTCGAAGTCAGCGAAGCGCCTTGGGATTCGACGCTCAAGTCGGTTCTATCCTCTATCGACGTTCAACCGCTTCTGAGCGACCGTTTGCTGGAGCTGGGCCGATGGATGGCGGCCTATTACGCGTCCCCGCTCGGCCGGACCTTGGACCTGATGGTGCCCGCCGCCGCGAAACGCCATGCGGGTTGGAAGAAGGTCCGGTATGCCACGCGGGTTCAGCCGGACTCCGCGCAGCCGGGCAAGGCTCCAGGCTTACGGTCCTCGGAGCCCGAGGCCGGCGGGAGTTTGACGGCTAAGCAAAAGGCCGTTCTGGACGTGCTGGGCGGTTCGGGCGGGACGTGTCGGGTGGATCGGTGCTGTGAGTCGGCGGGGTGCGGCCCGGGCGTCATGAAGACGCTGGAGGCGAGGGGCACGATCAGGATCGAGACGCGTCTCGAACCGGTTCTCCCCAAGGGCGGAGGTGTCGAGCCGCGCGAGCCGGATTTCCAACTCAATGCGGACCAGCAGGCGGCGGTGGGGCAATTGTCGGCGGCGATTGCCGCGCGGCGATTCTCGGTTCAAGTGCTGTTCGGCGTAACGGGCAGCGGCAAGACGGAATGCTATGTTGCGGCGATTCGCAAGGCGTTGGGCGAAGGGCGCCAGGCGATCATGCTCGTGCCGGAGATCGCCCTGACGACGCAGACCATCAGTCGCCTGGCGGCGCGCTTCGAGCGCGTGGCGACGGTTCACAGCGGCATGAGGGAGGCGGAGCGATCACGAACGTGGGCGGCCGTTGCCTCGGGCGCGATTCCCGTGGTCATCGGGACGCGCAGCGCGGTGTTCGCTCCGTGTCCGAACCTGGGCTTGATCCTCGTGGACGAGGAGGCGGAGACCAGTTACAAGAGCCAGGCCGCGCCGCGGTACCACACGCGCGACGTTGCCGTCAAGCGGGCACACATCGAGGGCATCCCCGTCGTGCTCGGATCGGCCACGCCTTCTCTCGAGACGTGGAAGAACGTTCAGCAGCGGAAGCACTACCAGCTCATCCGCCTGCCCAAGCGGGTTCGCGGTCTGCCCATGCCGTCGGTTCACCTGATCGATATGCGGCAGGAGCACCGGGATCGGCCCGGGGTCCATCTCTTGTCGAGGGAGATGGAGACGCACCTCAAGGGGACGCTGGGCCGCGGCGAACAGGCGGTGCTGCTATTGAACAAACGCGGCTTCGCCAGCTTTCTGCACTGTGCGCGGTGCCGGGCGCCGGTGGTTTGCCCGCATTGCAGCGTACACATGGTCTTTCACGCGACGACCGAGCTTGCGCATTGTCATTACTGCCGAGCGAAACTGGCGGTGCCGACACGTTGCCAGATGGCGGGTTGCGGCGGCAAGCTCGTGAAGTTCGGCATCGGTGTGCAGCGGGTCGAAGCCGAGCTGCGCGAGAAGTTTCCCAGGGCCCGGCTTCGGCGCGTCGATTCGGATTCCATGCGGCGGACCGCGGATTACGTCGAGGTGCTCGGGGCCTTTGAACGGCGGGAGTGCGACGTCCTCATCGGCACGCAGATGATCGCGAAGGGGCTGGACTTTCCGTTCGTTTCGTTTGTCGGCGTGGTGAGCGCCGATACGGCGCTGGGGTTGGACGACTTTCGCTCGGAGGAGCGGACGTTCCAGCTCGTGCTGCAGGTGGCGGGTCGAAGCGGTCGCGGGGATTTGCCGGGACATGTCGCGGTGCAGACGTTTGCCGCCGATACCACGCCGATTCAACATGCCGTGAGAGGTGATTATGAGGGGTTTGCACGGATGGAGCTTGCTCGGCGGAAGCGGGAGAGGCTGCCGCCCTATACGCGGATGATGCGAATCGTGCCGGCCGACGCGGGCATGAGCAAACTCCAGCGGGAATCAGCCGCCTTGGCCGAGAACATCCGCGCGACATTGGATCGGCATGGGATTCGGTACAGCGTTTTCGGCCCGCATCCCGCACCGATCAGTCGGTTGAAGGACCGATACCGCTACGACTTGCAGCTCTTCTTCGATACCGCGGCCGGCCTGATGTCCGCTGTGGGTCTCTTCAAGTCAGAAGGGACGCTCAAGGCTCGGGTGCAGAGTCTGGTCGTGGATGTTGATCCGGTGTCACTGCAATGAGGCCGATAAGGCCGTTGATAGAGTATTGTGAGTGCATCGTGGGGCCGGCGCATGAGGCGATGTAGCGGGCCGCGCCCCTGTCATTTACCGGCAGACGCCCCTCACGGCCGATGCCCGTTAACACGGACGCTCAACTACGCCGCCTCCGCAACCGATGAAGACCGAGATCGGGCCGAGAAGCGCTCGGAGCGAGACGCAGCCGTAAGGAGTATCCGTCATGACGCAGTTCGCATGTCCCCGCTGCGGTGCCGAAGATCTGGTACCGGGCCGAATGCACTCTACAGGGGCGGTCCACTTTCGCCCCGCCGATAGCAAGTTCCTGACGTTCCACACGGCCGACATCAGGCTCGATGTTCACATGTGTACCGCTTGCGGCGGCGTGACGCTGCTCGGAGACGCCGAGAAGCTCAGGCTCATCCGCGGCACACCGAACACGGAGCAGAACTTCTCCCAGGTCGTGCCGGATTGCTCGTGATCGCGTGACTCCGAAGCGCCGGCAAGGGTGAGTTTCGGCGGGCAGTGGACTCCCACGCGCGCCAAGACGCCCTGCTTTATCCTGATTTGTTGACGGCTTTCCGGAAGGGAATGAGACGCGCCTGCGGGGGCGTCGCGCAGTATGGGTCGGATCGGGCACAGCAAGATAACTTAGCGAATGCGCCCAGCAGCGTTGCACGCGGCGTGCCACCAGCGGTGCGGGATTGCATTACGCGCGCCGGACGGTATAGTCCGCATCGAGCCCGCTGGCGTTGCGGCATTCCGCAGCCTGTCTCGTACCGAAAGGAGTCGGCCTGTGTCTGTTCGATCCCTCCTCCTGCCGTGTGCCCTGTTGTGCGTTCTGCTGGGTGTGTCTTGCCAGAAACCGACAGAGCCTCTTCCGCTTGCCAACATCGAGAAAAACTACGATCGTCCGTTGCCGCCGGGCCAGTTCGCCCTCCGCAAGCTGAGCGATCCCTCCATGTACCCGAACTTCGGCGATGCATGGTATCGGGCGAAGGGCCTCGGCCTCCGCCGGGCCGTCGATTACAGCATCGACTACATGGGCAAACCCTCAAGCCAAGGCTTCTATCCGGTCGGGCCGATCACGCACGACAAGGTCCTGGCGAGCCTGAGGCATTTTAGGGCGATCCTCGACGAGGCCGACAGCCGCGACGCACTGGACGCGTTGATCCGCCGGGATTTCGACGTGTACATCTCCGTCGGATGTGACGACGCGGGCACCGTGCTGTTCACCGGTTACTACTCTCCCATCTTCGAGGGCAGCCGCGAGCGGACGGAACGCTTCCAATATCCGCTCTATCGCCTGCCGCCGGACTTCCAGAAAGACGACAAGGGCGACCCGGTCGGAGGGCCGTGGAACACGCGCGAGGAGATCGAGCGCGGCGGCCTGCTCGCAGGCAACGAGATCGTCTGGCTCGGTGACGCGTTCGAGGCCTACGTGATCAGCGTGCAGGGCAGCGGCTTCATCCGAATGGAGGACGGCTCGCTCTTCGAGATCGGTTACGCCGGCCACAACGGACACGAGTACACGTCAGTCGGCAAGATGCTGGTGGCCGACGGCGCGATACAGCGCCACGAACTCTCGCTCGACAACATGATCCGCTACTTCCGGCAAAACCCCGACCGGATCGAGCAATACCTCTACCAGAACAGGCGGTACATCTTCTTCCAGGAGGCCGAGGGCGGCCCGTTCGGCTGCCTCGGCGTGCCGGTCACGCCGAATCACAGCGTCGCGACGGACAAGGACATCTTCCCCCGCGCGAGCCTGGCGTTCATCGACACGCGAATCCCCGTCGCCGAGGGCGGTTCGGCACGCCCCTTCAGGTGCTTCACGCTCGACCAGGACCGCGGCGCAGCCATCCGCGCCCCCGGCCGCTGCGACATCTACATGGGCGTCGGCGAAGAGGCCGGCAAGCTGGCGGGATACACCTACAACGAGGGCCGGCTCTACTACCTCTTCGTCAAGGACGGCGTGGCGGA
>JBDRKQ010000083.1:0-24940 GCA_043813895.1 Planctomycetota bacterium | reverse complement strand
CCGCCGAAACGCCGCAGTTCCTTGGCGACGTCGGCCAGGTCAGTCGGGATGGGGCCTTGATCCTCGTCGCTATTGAGGTCGGCGTGGAAGAAGGCGAACTCCAGCGAGACGCCGGGGGCGGGCGTATCGAGTTGCTTGATGAGGTCCAGGGCGGATTCGATGGCATAGCCGGAACCCCGCAAGAGGATGCTGGAGCGGCTTTCATCCGCAGCGACTCGGAAATCGCGACTGCTCAAAATCCGCGCCACCTGGTCCGCCAACTCTTCCGCATTGCGGTGCAGTATCTTGACGATCTCCAGATGGCCCGCTTCGGCGTCGGTCGCCGGCGTATCGAGCTCTTCAACGAGGCCGCGGACTGCTTCGAGGGTGTCGGCGGGGCCGGCGTACACGATGCAGTTTCCGCGGCGGATGGGGAGGGCCGTCGCATCTCGCGCGACTCGGCCGAGAACCTCGGCGACCTCGAAACAGTCGGCGTGCTTGAGCCGGAAGATCTGCGGGGGATAGTGGGCACGCCGGCTGGTTCGCTGCGCTTTCTCCGTCGCTCGTTTCGACTCTTGCTCGACAGCCTGTTCCTGAGCCCACGTCAGCGGCGGCATCAGGCCCGACACACAGGCCACGGCCATACACAGAACGATTCGCTTCATGGTCAGACTCCTTTTGGAATGCCGGAAGTGCCGGGCGCGTCGCTGCCTTCGACTTCGCCCGGCGCCTCCGTCGGTAACACCTGATCGTAGAACCAAACAACATGGATCCGCGGATTACTCGACTCCATCTCAACCGCCATTCGCCGATCACCAGTGGCAACGGCGAAGACGTTGGGACGCACAATCGGCTCATCAGCTCCTCGCGTGTGAAGCCGTGCGACTCCGGTGCTGTCCAGCCCGGCAGAGGGCTCTCGCGCAATCCGGCGGTCTCTGTTCCCCGTGCCTCTTGACCCTATTGTGACGAAGCCCACAGTCACCAGAATCGCGACAACGGCCGCAACGCCAATGGCCGATCGCCACCAGGAGCGACTCCGGAAGGGGGTGCGCGTGCCGGCATCGGCGATCCTCTCCGCCGCAGCGCCCAACGCGAGCAGGTCGCCCTCGATCATCCGATGGCGATCGAACACCCGATAGCACGCAGGACACTCCGCGAGGTGGTCATCGACCGCGGCTCGGACAACCGGATCGAGCAGGTTGTCCAGCCAATCGTCCAGCCGCAAGCGCGTCTCTTGACACCTTCCTGCGATCTCGGTCATGGTCGCACCTCTTTCCTCTTGTCTTCACGACCAGCCAGCATCTCTGCCAGACCGCGCCGCGCCAGATGCACATGTGCCCGCACGGCGGAGACGGAAAGCGTCATGATCTCGGCGATCCGCGCGTAGTCCATCCGCTCCATGGTCCGCAGCACCAAGGCCAACCGCTGCTGTTCGGGGAGCCGGTCAATCGCAGCGCGCAGCTGACTGAGCGCCTCGGCCCGCCGGAGACGCGAATCCGGTGCGGCGGCCTCCGCAACATCAAGCCATGGCATGAGGGGCTCCGGCCGGCGACGCCGGCGGAGGTTGAGGCACAGGTTGCAGACCGTCCGATACAGCCACGGGCGCAGCGCCGCACCCGACTGACGGGGTCCCTTTGCCATCGCGAGTTTGAATGCCTCTTGCACGGTGTCCTCCGCGTCTTCGCGGTTCCACACAAGCTTCACAGCGAGTCTCATCAGTCGCCCGCGAAACGCCTCCGACGTCGGATCGTCCGGCATGCCCGGCTGCCGGGCAGCGTTGTAGCGAGCCTCGCTCGAACGAGGCTCGCTGCTTGCTGTGGGACATCTCGCCATTCAAGAGGTTCCGCCCGGCACTCGCGGCCGTCACAGAGGTCATGTCGCAGAGTCTGGAAACGCTTAATTGTACCGGCGGTTCTTCTCGGGGTTGCCGAGGCCGGCGGCAGCGTTGACTCCATGACACCGACCGCAGGCCGGCTTTCCGTGCGTGATCTCATGCCAAGTCCGCCGAGCCTCAGACCGATGAGGCAATGGCGGCATGTCTGCCGGGTCCGTTTGCGGGCCTGCGGTAGTCGATCGTCGTGGGGGTCCGATAATGTCCGACGAGCCCATTCCTCTCTTCGACGGAGAACCCTCCGGCGCAACAATCCGGCACGAAACAGCCGGGGCCGGGTCCGGCACTCCAGCGCTCCGGTGCAGGCGCGGCAGCGTACGAAAGGAGTGCGATCAGGCTTCCGTCTGTTTCTCCGTGCAAACCGAGCTCGGGCGGGTGGACCACGTCGAATGCCCGGTCATTGACACGTCCGCCAGCGGCTTCGCGATCGAGTTTGACGCCAAGGTCGAACCCGGTACGCGAGGCTACATCTCCTACTGGACGCTCGGCCACCGGCCGGCTCGAATCGGCGGCCGTGTTCGTCGCTGCAAGCCTCTGCCAAACGGTCGGTTCCTCCTGGGAATTGAGTTGGATCGCAAGCTTGCTCGGGAAGAGCGCCGCCCCGCGAAGAAACGACAAGGTCATGAGATCGCCATGGGCCTCCGGCCCAGAAAGCTCCGAGAGGCGAAATCGTCTGATGGCGTGAAGGACTGACACGCTCGCGCTCGGAGGCCATGGAGCCGCGGACTTCAGTCCGCGCGGTCGTTCGCGGCGCGAAGACTCTCGCGTCTTCGGACGGCCGCGCGGGCTGAAACCCGCGGCTTCTCGGGCCGCCACAATTGCGTTTGACGCAACACCCTCTGCGGTCGTAACGTACATCGCCACGAGGACCACGGGAGGCAGAGCGTTTGTTCACTTGGTTACGCGCCGCGTTTCAACTCATCCGCCCCGCACAGTGGGTCAAGAATGTCTTCGTGTTCGGCGCGTTCTTGTTTGGAGCGGATCGGAGCCGGCCGGACCTCTACCTCCACGCCCTTCTCATGTCACTCGCCGCCTTCGGGGTATTCTGCGCGCTCTCAGGCGCGGTGTACGCCTTCAACGACCTGCTCGACCACAAGGAAGACGCGCTGCACCCCACGAAGAAACGCCGGCCGGTCGCATGCGGCAAGCTCTCCCCGGGCGCGGCGGCGATGATCGCTCTCATCATGGCAATCGGCGGTGCGGCGGTCGCATGGCTCATGCCGCAGGGGTTCGCGTTGACCGCGGGTTGTTACCTGTTGCTCAACGTGTTCTACACGCTTTGGGGAAAACACCGCGTCCTGCTCGATGTGATCATCATCGCCATCGGGTTCGTCTTGCGGGCTTTGGCCGGCGCCCAGGCGATCGAAGTGGAGGTGTCCGCGTGGCTGATCATCTGCACGTTCACGCTCTGCCTGTTCCTTGGGTTTGGCAAACGCCGCTGTGAACTGGCAACGCTCGGGACCGCCAAGCAGGCCGCGAGCCACCGAGCCACCCTCGCCGCCTATACGCCGGAGCTGTTGACCCAACTGCTCTCCACGACGGGCGGCATCGCTGTGATCACGTTCCTGCTTTACACACTGGACCCCAACACGCCCTCTCCGGGCTCACTCGTCTTTACCACGCCGCTGGTCTTCTATGCCATTTTCCGCTACGCCACGGTCATAGGCAGCGGCGACCACACCGGCCCGACGGACATCCTCATCAACGACCGCCCATTCCTCTTCACCGCCGTGCTGTGGACCGGGCTGACCGCCGGCTTGATCTTCCACTCGGATTGGTTCGAGCGCTACCTGCCGCGGCTCCGGTATCCCGGCGAGCCTCCCGCAACCACACCCGTCGCGCCTGCCACTTCGCCAGAGTCCAAACTCCACTAACACTAGTTGCGACAATGTGTTAGAGCAGTTTCCGAGACTGCGTAGCCTCGGCCACTCGTGGCCGGCGACGATCACTGATCAGCACGGGTGCCCCATCTTGTTTCGGCGGCCTGGTGACGGGCAGCCGAGAGGGGTGTGGGACGGACCGGAGAACAAGCCCGAACATTTCCGCGACCTTGGCGATAATCTCTGACAGGAGACCGGACGACCCGGCGTCTTCTTCTTCAGTGTGGACGCGACGATGACCCTCAGCCTGGACGATGGCGATCAGGCCCTGATCGCGGCAGCCCAGCGTGGAGAACGCTTCGCGATCGATGCGCTCATCCGCCGTCACGATACATGGGTCCGGAACGTCGTATACGCCACGACCACACAGCCCGGCACTGTAGACGACATCGTCCAGACGGTTTGGGCAAAGGTTTGGCGGCAGATTGGCACGCTCGTCGACCCGTCGCGCTGGCGAAGTTGGCTTTACAGGCTCGCGAAGAACACAGCCATCGACGCCGGCGTCAGGACGGCCGCTGAGAGGCGGCGGCGGGTCGCTTTCGAGGGTGTCCGATGCACCGAGGAGGCCTCGTCGGATCCGCACGCGGTGGCCGCCCGACGGGAGGAGCACCAGCGCGTGCTTGGAGCCATCCACGGGCTGCCAGCGATATATCGAGAGCCTTTCATCCTCCGGCATTTGGAGGATTGGAGTTACGCACAGATCGGCGAAGCCATGGGAATGCCGGTGGACACGGTCGAGACACGCCTGGTCAGGGCCAGACGGCTTCTGCGTTCCGCCCTGCATCGCCCAGGCACAGGCACAAGCGAAAAGGCTGCTGAATGATGGAACCGAATCACGACATCTCGAAGCCGGACAGGGACCACGTCGAACACCTGATCTGCCGGATGCTCGATCGAGAGATCACACGGCAACAGCAGGCCGAACTCGACGCCATCCTGACACGCGATCCGGATGCCAGAGCGATGCTCGACGACTACAAGCGAGATGACAGGCTGGCCGCCGAAGCACTCCGGCAGGACGTTCACCATGTTGCCCGATCGAGACGGCCGGCTCGTCGCCACAGCGGATTCTGGATCGCCGGCGCAGGCGCGATCACGGCCGCCGCGGCCGTCGTGGCGCTGTCGTTTCTGCCGGACCTTTGGTCGAACGGGCGTTCCGTTTCTCAACCGTTCCGAGGTCAACAGCCGCTCCCCGCCCAAACAATGTTGACACACACCGGCGAACACGAGGGCATCGCGAATCCGTTTCAGCAACGCGCGCCGCGATTCGTCGATTACCGCGATTACAGCGAGCAGGATTACCGCCCGTACCGCCGGCACAACGAGTTGCGCCGAGATTGGATCGGCATCCCCACGGCGGACGAGAACGTCATCCTTATCATCGAACGTGACCGGCGAACGACAACCATCGCGCCGATTTCAGGAAGTTTCTAGGTAACGGAGACTCAGGGAGTTTCCAGGTAAAGGAGACACAGCCATGCTACTCAAAGCCCTATTGATGATCACCGCGGCATTCTTCATCCCGCGTGCCGACACGACCGACGAGCCGGAAGGAGAGGCCAAGGCCGGTGTGTACGTCGTCAAGACTTGTGGTGACGGGGAACCCGTCCAGACCAAGGTTGTCATCTGTGGCAACTCCGATCCGGAGGATGAAGAAGGTGTCATCATCAAGACTGCCGTGACCTGCGCCGCACCGGGAATCGAAGCCGGCGGGCCCTGGCTCGGCATCCAGTTCGGGCCGGTCCCCAAGCCGCTCGCAAGGCACCTGAATCTCGACGACGACCTCTGCCTGATGGTCCTCAACGTGGTCGAGGGTTCCCCGGCAGACGAGGCGGGCCTCCAGCAATACGACGTCATCGCCAGCATCAAAGGCGAGGACGTGCCAGCGGACGTCGGGGAGTTTCTCAACGTGGTCAGAGGATTCGAGCCCGGTGATACGCCGGTGTTTTCGGTGATCCGCGGCGCAGAACCGGTCCAGGTGACCGTCACGGTAGGAACGCGCCCGGACGGCCCGGCGGCTTCCAACTTCAAGTACGATCTGTGTGTCGAGGAACTGTCCAAGGACAACGTGTTTCATCACGGCGGTTTCTTGTGCAAGGATGCCGACGGCAACTGGAGCATGAAGGGCCTCGACAATCTCAAGATGCTTCCCAAACTCAAGTGCTTCATGCATCCTGAGGAAGGGGGCGACGGCGAGCGCAAGCTGGATCTACTGCTGGACTGCCTGCCCGGACACGGGCTTGACCTCATCCTGGAAAAAGGACAGCAGGGCGAGTCTCTCAAGATCGAACGCGAGAATGACCGGATCACCGTAACGCGGACCACGACCAACGAAGACGGCACCAAGACGACCACAACGGAGACGTACGACGGTGAAGATGCGGTCAAGGAAGGCGACCCCGACGCCTATGAGCATTTGCAGACCGGCTGCGGGAAGTACTCGTTCATGGGGCCCGAGGGATCGCACATCGTGCTCCGTTCTTTGGGCGATGCCGGCAAGCTGCTCGAGGATCTCGACATCCAGATCGACATCGACGAAGCCCTCGATAACGCTCAGAAGGCCCACGACCAGGCCGCCGACACCCATGAAAAGGTGTTCAAGAAGCTGGGGAGCAAGCTGAAGAAGCACCGCGAGGGGCTTAACCCGCATGAGTTCCTGGTGCACCGCAAGGCGAGCATCAGCTTCGAGGTCGAGAGCGACGGCAAGATCCGCGTTGCCACTCGCAACGGCGACGAGGAATTGGTTCAGGCATTCAACAACGTGGCAGAACTCGAAGCACTTCGACCCGACCTCTTCAAGAAGTACCAGAAGCTCCAGGCCACCAGTAAGACGGCGAAGCCGAAGGAGTAATCCACAAGCTCCCACTCCACCCGAATTGCCGGCCCGTTGCAGTGGCTCGTCCGGCAATGCTCACAGCCGCGAACGACGGCGGGTCCCACACCCGTCGCTCGCTCGCGGCTGTGCTTGTTGGGTGCGATCCTCCAACGCGCGTGACGAAGGCCCGGCATGAGAAAGCCCCGACCGCCGAACGGCCGGGGCAATGCAATTGTCAACTCGACTGACGGCGAGAGCGGCTCACGCGGCGAGGAAGTCGTCCTCCAGCTTGGTCCGCAGTTTGGCCAACGCCTTGTTCTGAATCTGGCGGACGCGCTCCTTGGTCACGCCGATGAGCATCCCGACCTGCTCCAGGGTCTTCGGTCCGCCGTCTTCGAGGCCTTCCACGTGACACAGCGCGAAACGGGCCTGGATCACCTTGACCTCGACATCGTTGAGCTGTGCGGTGTTGTGCGACATGATGCCGCGCAATTCATCGACACAGGCCGCCTCGTGGCCCTCACGAACCTCTTCTTGATAGTGGCTTCGCTCCAGCGTCGGATCGAACTCCGTCGGGAAGCGACCGCGATACCGGCTCGTTCGCATGGCCACGCGGCTGAAGCTCTTGAGGATGGCACGGCACGCGTACGTGCTGAACTTGAAACCCCGGCCGCAATCGAACTTGTCCACACTTCGAAGCAACGCCATGTTGCCTTCGCTGATCAGGTCCGCGTAGTCCAAGCCGCCCAGACGCGTTCGTTTGGCCATCGCCAGGACGAGCGGCACGTTCGCCTGGACGATCCGGCACTTAGCCGCAACCGCCCGACCGTGCCACCACAGAATCTCCCGCGCGGCGCGACTCGTCAGATGCCTACCCGCAAACTGCACGAGAAGCTCGGCCATTCTGTACCGGGCGTAATTGAGGCGAAGAAAAACGTGCTGCTCCTGTTCGGTGGTCAGCGTCGCGATAGGCGAGGCCGACGTGTCCTCCGTCAGCCGGACATCGCTGCTGTTACACCACGGGCGCGCGGCCCGCTTTTCACCAAGCTCATCGCCGAAGAGTTTCTTGGGCGTGCCCGCGTTCCCGAAAGAAGGGTGCGGCATGTACTCGACGGGGCCGATGAGGACGCCGTTCAGACGCTCGCGATCCTCCGCGGCGAGCTTCGCGAGGACGGACTCCGCCGGCTTGAGGGCCGCCGCCGTGTTGGCTTCCCCCGGGCCAACCGCTGACTTGCTGTGTGTCATTGCCATTGCTGTCGACTCCCGTGACCTCCGAGGGCCACATAGACATCGCAGCAGATTGTAGGAAGCCGGTGGGGATCCGGCCGCGCGATACAATGTACCGTCACACACGGCCAGCCGAGTGCTCTGCTGCAATTCAGATTTCTTTCACCTTTAGGCCGGATTGCAGGAGGGCCGCTCTCATCCCTTCTGCCCGGCGGCGCGACCCTTTAGGAGGGCCGCGTGGGGGGGAGTCTTGGTTGCTACTGCACTCAAAACATAGCACAAGAACCATGACTGGCAAACGATAGCTAACGATAAAATGTGAGAGATGTTACAGGGTGTGACGCGCACAAACCGCAACATCTTGCTATTACTGTTGATACCGCGTTCTCAGGGCGACAGAAAAACTGAGCTCTGAGAATTCCGGACGGACATAACGCGACTCTTAACACCGATTATCGGCCACACAGCACCTATTGAGCCGCGTGACCGAGTGTTGCGCCATCCTCGCTGTCCAGAAGGCGGCCTCGCAACAAGGGGCAAAGGGGCAAGGGGGCGCTGGGATGCACTGGCCGGAGAGATAGGAGTGTCACACGTCAGCCGGTGGGCAAAGCGCCCGGTGTGGCCTCGTCGCTTCGCAGGGCAACAGGAGGAGCCAGGATTTCGGCCAGGAGGATCGCCTGCCGCAGAGAATCCGCACTCCCGCTCCGAACATTCCGAGCGGCCGAGCGCCCAACGCCGCTCGCGGGCGGCTGGGCGGAAGAGTCCTCCAGGGTCGCGTGCGGCTCGGCCTTCGGCCTCCTTCCCGCCGGCCGGGACGTGACGGCCCTCGTAGCCGGCGGCGACGGAAACCACGGAACGGCCTCCTCCGAGATCACCTGACGTGCGACCGGCGGCCTCGGGGGTGGCGCGGACGGTTCTGGAACAGCCGAAGGGGGCCCGAAAACAACGGCTGGCCGGGCGGACTCGGGCATTCGCGCGGGATGTTCGGCTCGTGCCGGCGGCGACGCGCGACTCGGCTGCGGCTCCCCCCATGCCCGCCACGTGGGCCGCTCCTTCGCAGCGGTCTGCTCCACTTCCGGACCGACGTCGTACACTTCTTCGGGAGAGGGGCTCGCCTCGGCCTCCTTCTCTGTCTCCTGCTTGTGCTTCTTCGCGAGGTTTCCAACCCAACCCAGCAGAGGCAGGAGCAGCACGACGACGAGGTAGAACAGATCGTCGAGCTCGGCAAGCGGCAGATTGGAGGCATCCGGATTCACGGGATTCACGGTCTCCTGAGACGGCACTACCCGGCGGTTCAACCCGATTTCCCTACTTCGCCTCTTCGGGTCCCTTGTCCACTCTGTCGTCCTTGCCGATCGCGTCGCGCATCGTCGTGTCGGCCTGAATGTTCCTCATGCGGTAGTAATCCATGATGCCGAGATGGCCCGCGCGGAAGGCATCGGCCATCGCCTTGGGCACCTCGGCTTCCGCGAGGACCAGCTTCGCGCGGTTCTCCTCGACAGCCGCGTTCATCTCCGACTCCCGGGCAATCGCCATCGCACGCCTGCCCTCCGCCTCGGCCTGACGCTGCTGCTTGTCCGCCAGGGCTCGTTCGGTGTCGAGATACGCGCCGACGTTCGCCTTGTCGGCAACGCCGGCAACGCTCACGTCCGCGATATCCACGGAGACGATCTCGAACGCCGTCGCTGCGTCCAACCCCTGGCTCAAGACCCGACGCGAAACGGCATCGGGATTCTCTAATACGTTCTTGTAGGATTCAGAAGAGCCAACCGCGCTGACAATCCCCTGGCCCACTCGGGCGACAATCGTCTCCTCCGTCGCACCGCCGACCAGCCGCTCGAGACACGTGCGAATCGTCACCCGGGCCTTGATAAGCAGGCGGATTCCATCCTTCGCGACCGCGTCAAGCCGTGACTCAACCCCGGTCTTTGCCAACGGACAATCGATCACCTTGGGGTTCACCGATGTCGCGATTGCGTCCAGGATATCGCGGCCGGCCAGGTCGATTGCCCGAGCCGTGTCCATGTCGAGGTGGATTCTCGCCCGGGTCGCCGCGATCATTGCCGTAACGACATTGAACACGTTGCCCCCGGCAAAGTGGTGGCTCTGCAGCTGCTGGATGGTGATGGGCACGCTCGCCATGTGTGCCGTAATCAGTGAGGTCACACAGAGCCGCACGTCGTCGGGCCGGCGCCGAACCAGGAAGATGCTCTCGAGCGTCGTTGTCGAGAGGTCCAGAATGCCCGCTTGCGTGGCCGAGATGCGCGCGTCCACGATCATCGCCATGTTGACCCGACGCAGAAACATGCCCAGCAGCGACGAGAAAGAGACCGGTGCGCCGCTGAACTTCGCCCGAAGCCACAACTTGCCGAACGCCAGTACGACCATTACCAGGGCAAGGGCGACTACAAAGACGATCGCAAGGAAGCCCCACATTACGTAACCGCTCAACTCGTTCTGTGCCAACATCGGAAGATCCATGTCACTTTCCTCGAACGCCAGACTTCATTACGACTCTCGCCACGCCGCGGAACGGTCTTACTGATCCACGGGCTCCACGACAATCCGGTTCCCCTCGATCAGCACAACGCGAACGCGTGCTCCCTGGGCAACCGGCTCCCCATCGCTGACCACACTCACACGCCGCGTACCGAACTCTGCCGTTCCGCTGGGACGTAGCGCCGTTGCCGCGACACCTTCGGTCCCTATCAGGGACTCGAAGTCGCCCGAGCCGCCGAAACCACCCGAGTTCGCAGCCGATGCACCAGCCTCGCCCGACTTCGGCGGACTCAGTATGAGCTGCTTGCCCAGCCTCGTTTTCGGCAGGACCTTGAACGTGACAGCCACCACAATGGGCACGACGACCACCTCCACGCCCGCGAGGATCGCGGCGGTGCGCCCGCTGATTTGGTACGCACAGAAGAGGCTCCCGGCCAGGCAGATGACGGCGAGCACCGCGAGCAGCCCACCCGACGGCACAAGCACCTCGATCGCCGTCAAGAGCAGCCCGAGCCCGAACAAGACCAAAGACCAGACCAGCCAATTTTCCATAAGTCTCTCTTACACCCGGACAGGTTCGCGAACTATCGACCGTCAGGCCGGTCCGTGTCACGTCTGTCGGATCTCGCGGACAACGACCCGGGTGCCCGCCACTTCCACGACTTCCACGGCCCGCCCTTCGTCGATCACCTGACCCTGGGCGATCACGTCCACACGCCGGCCGTTAATCTGAGCCTTACCCGCTGGCCGCAGTTGCGTCAACGTCTTGCCCGAATCGCCCAGGCGGACGACCGCCCCGGCCGGCTCCGACCGCTCAACCGAAGCGATACCGGAGACATCCGGGCTGATCGCGGGAGCCGGCGGAAGCAACAAGCCTCTCGCACCCGGCACGCGCGGCAGGTACCGATTCAGTACCCATACGCCTGCGAGCGACAGCGCGAGGCCGCCGAACAGAACCGACGCACCGGTCCTCAGACCCAACAGTGTGCCCGGCGTCAGTCGGGGGACGATCACGGGACCGGGATCGGCGGGCACAAAGGTCGCGATCAGTCCCACGAACAGCAGCATTATCCCGGCGATGCCTGCGATCCCAAAGCCGGGGATCACGAAGACCTCCACGCCCAGGAGCACGACGCCGATGACGACCAGCAGAATCTCCCAGACATCCGCCAGCCCGACCAGATAGGGCGCTCCGAGAAAGATGAGCAATGCCGCAGCCGCAACGCAGCCGCCGATCAGATGGCCCGGCGCCTGGAACTCGGCATAGGCCCCCAACGCAATCAGCACCATGAGGACGAGGCGAACCAGTGGAGAACTCAGAAAGTCCGCGATCGCCTCCGCCCAGTTCGTCTCGAGGCGTGTCAGGGCGCCCGTGATGTTGTACCGTGCCCGCATCTCTGCTTGCGTGCTGACGATCGCCTGCGCAAAACCGAACGCGACGGCCTCCGACTGCGTCAAGGTCAAAAGGTCTCGCTCTTTGACGACGGGCTGCCTCAGTTCGACAAGTTTGCCTGTCGCCGCGTCTTCCATCTTCTCGATCACCAGCCAGGGGCTGTCATCCTCCGCCAGCAGCGACTCCTTGTCTTCTTTGAGGACGAATCGCCGCTCCGCCGTACGGCTGTTCTCCAGCCACCAGATTTCATGCCCCAGGCGGACCATCGATTCACAGAGCAGCCGGTCGTAGCCGTTGCGCAGCGCGCTGTCGTCGAACTCCTTGAGGATCGGGCTCTCGGCCTTGGCACGCTCGGTTTCGCCCAACTCCTTGAGACCCTCCATCGAAATGACGATCGGCGCGCAGTCCCCGATCCTGCTCGCGGCGGTCATCACGACCTCGTTGCACGCCAACGAGATCATCGCCCCCGCGGAGTACGCGTCCTGGTTGACCCAGGCGACGGTTTTGAGGTCGACGAGATTCTTGATGTACTGACAGATGTCCAGCGCGCTACTGACCATCCCGCCCGGCGTGTCCATCTCGAACACAATCAGCGTTGCCCCGTCGGCGCGGGCCGCCTCGACGCGGCGTGAAAGGCTCGCGAACGTCACGTCGTTGATCTCGCCGTGGATCGGAACAACCGCGGCCCGATGCGTCTCCTCGGCAGGCTTGCTCGTCACCGTTCCGGCGGGCTGAGAGGCCGGATCGCCCTGCGCCAAAGTGATGAGCGGAGGCAACAGCAGCACACATCCGACGGCGATTGCACGCAGCCGACGCATCGTTGTCTTGTGTCCGTCCGTGCTCATCATCGGCAATCCTCGCTCACGTGAGCCGCCAAGCGATACGCGACGCGGTCCGACCTCGTACCCGGCGGGGCATTCTAGCCGAGAAAATCGAGCGACGCGAACAAGAACCCTGTGGCCAACGATGGAATCCAAGTCACAAATCAGAGCCGCGCGCGTCAGCAAGCGGTCACCACCCCAGATCAGGGCCACGCCTGACAGGAAGCGGTCAGCGCTCGCAAGCAGAGCCGCGCTCAACGCTTTGCCGAGAATCCATTCTCGGCAGCGGCCTCAGGGTCGAGGAAGGACTCTCGGCCCAGCGATGGGTTGGAGCCGCGCGCGTGAGCATGCGGTCAGCGTCCGCCGAAAGAGCCCTTCGATATGGACGAAAACCGACTCCCTGACGGTTGCGGCTCTGCCTTTCCGGCGCGCAGCTCCGCTCGGGTCTCCCCGCCCCGGCGGTTGCCGTCAGACGAGCGGCTTGTTAGAGTCTCTGCCTCTGGGCATTGTCCGCTTGACGCCAAGCCCAGGGGCAGCACTCGCGGTCGGCTGACGACCGCGGACGGCGACGGTAGATTCGACGCGGGCAGGCCGGGCGACGCGGCTGTCGGCATGAGAATTGCCCGGCAACTGGGCACCTGAGAACCGATCGGCCGCTTGAGGGTAGCCCGGAGACTTCGAGGCTGGCCGAAGCGGTCCGCCAAGGGCAGTGGCTTCCGACTCCGAAACGACCAGAGGAAACGCGATGAGCATCAGCCAGATCGCCAGAACTATTGGTGAATCCGTCACTTTGAAGCTGAATGAAACGGCGGCGATACTCCGGGCCAAGGGAGATCCCGTCATCCACCTCGGCGGCGGCGAGCCCAAGAGCAAGGCCCCGATCGACGCGCTCGTGGCGACGACCGCCCTGCTAAACTCCGGAGAAATCCGCTACACACCCGCAGACGGCATTCCTGCCCTCAAGCAGGCGATCATCCGCTACACCGAGGAGTACTACCATCGCGTCGTGGGGCCGGAGAACGTCATCGCTTCCGGTGGGGCCAAGCAGGCCATCATGGTCGCCCTTCAGGCCGTCCTCAACCCGCAGGAAGAGGTGATCTTCCCGAGCCCGTACTGGGTCAGCTACCCCGAGATGGCCAGGCTCTGCGGCGCCATCCCCGTGCCGGTCAAGTCCGAGGACGGCACTTTCTACCCCCGCTTGCAGGACATCGAGCAGGTCGTCGGCTCCTACACCAAGGCGGTCATCATCAACAGCCCCAACAACCCCTCGGGCGCGATGTACTCCGAGGAGTTTATCGCGGACATCGTCGCGTTCTGCGAGAAGCGCGACCTCTACCTCATCATGGATGACATCTACCACCGCCTGATCTTCGACGGGCGAAAGCGGATCAATTGCTGGGACTACGTCAAGGACAAGACGGAAAACTCGAAGCTCATCATCGTTAACGGCGTGTCGAAGCAATATGCCATGACCGGCTTCCGGATCGGATGGGCCGTCGCGAACAAGAAGCTCGCCGAGGTCATGACGAACATCCAGAGCCACCAGACATCCGGCCCGTCCGGGCTTCTGCAACACGCCGCGGCCGGCGCGCTGAACGGCATCCAATCTTCCGTCGAGAGCCTCCGCACGACCCTGGAAAACAACCGAAACATACTCGTGGCTCGGCTCAAGGCATTCGACGGCGTCCACGTGACGAAGCCCGACGGCACGTTCTACCTCCTCGCCGACTTCAGCAACTACGACAAGGACTCGACCCGCTTGGCCAAGTTCCTGTTGGACAAGGTGCTGGTCGTAACCGTGCCGGGCGTCGAGTTCGGCGCGGAAGGCCACCTGCGAATCAGCTACTGTGGTTCGATCAAGGACGTGACGGAAGGCGTCGAGCGCATGAAGTGGGCACTCGATCCGAACTCTCCGAACGAGCTGTACATCGGTGATCGGAAGTTGATACGCGATTGGACCTGAGTCATGTTGATTCATGAGATCACGCTTCGCAACATGCTGTCGTTCGGCCCCGACACGCCGCCGCTGCCAATGCGGAACCTGAACGTGCTGATCGGGCCGAATGGCTCGGGTAAGTCTAATCTCATTGAGGCAATCGGCCTGCTGCGAGCTGCGCCGAGGCATCTGGCGACAGCGGTTCGAGAAGGTGGAGGCATCCACGATTGGATTTGGAGAGGTAAGCCCAAAGCCACAGCCTCCTTGGACGTGGTTGTCGACCAACCGCAGAAAACACAACCGCTCCGCCATGTGATTCAATTCAGGGAGTCCGCGCAGAGGTTCGAGTTGGTCGGCGAGCGAATCGAAGACGCTGAGCCCACTCCACGACAATCTGACAGTTTCCATCCATACTACAAATTTGAGGACGGACGTGCGGTCTTGAAGAGTCAATGCTTGGGATCGCCTACTAAGCAAGAGAAGCTGCAACCGGACGAGTTGGACGAGTCGATTCTCTCTCGAAGGAGGGACCCCACCGCCTACCCCCAAGTTACTTGGCTGGGGTGGATATACGAGCGCATCCGCTTGTACCGTGAGTGGTCATTCGGACCGCACACTGCCCTGCGGCAACCCCAAAAAGCCGACCAGCCCAACGACATGCTTGAAGCGGATGCCTTGAATCTTGGACTCGTATTGAACCGGCTTGAGGGCCAGCGCAAGGCTAAACGCCATTTGCTGGAGAATCTGCGAGAGCTTTACGACAGCATCGATGACTATCATATTCAAGTTGAGGGTGGAACAGTGCAGGTCTTCCTGCACGAGTCGGACTTTCCGATTCCGGCGACTCGCCTGTCAGACGGAACAATGCGTTACCTATGTCTGCTGGCGATCTTGTGTAATCCCGAGTTACCACCACTGGTGTGTATCGAAGAACCGGAACTTGGCTTACACCCGGATGTCCTGCCCACAATTGCGAAATTGTTGAAGGAGGCGTCTGCCAAACAACAGATTATCGTCACGACGCACTCCGACATCCTCGTTGACGCTTTGACGGAAACGCCGGAGTCGATCGTCGTGTGTGAGAAGCACGAAGGCCAAACGGTGATGCGGCGGCTGGAGGCTGAGAAGCTGGCCAAATGGCTGGAGAAGTACCGGCTCGGGAACTTGTGGACTAGCGGTGAAATCGGAGGGCTTCGGTGGTAAGGGTGAAGCTCTACATCGAAGGCGGGGGGGATCGGAGTTCTCTTCACACCGAGTGTCGACGAGGATTCCGCAAGTTGTTCGAGAACGCTGGCTTCAAGCGGATGCCGTCGACGAAAGCGTGTGGCAGCCGCGACTCAGCCTTCGACGATTTCCAAACCGCCTGCGCGGTGGCGTCGGCAGAAGACTATCCAATTCTATTGGTTGATAGTGAGGCCCCGGTGGCTGACAAGCCGTGGAAGCACCTGAAGAAGCGGGACAAGTGGGAGAAGCCCCAGAACGCGGACGACGATCAGGCCCAGCTCGTGGTGCAGTGCATGGAAACCTGGTGCGTGGCTGATCGCAAGGCGCTGGGCGACTTTTTTGGCCAGCACCTGCAGAAGAGTGCATTGCCAAAACTCAACGACCTTGAAAGACAGGCGAAAGACGATATTCAGAACAAGCTGAACAACGCGACGCGTAAGTGCGGCAAGGGTCGCGAATACAAGAAGGGCAAGCGTTCATTTGAGTTACTCACAAAGCTCGACCCGAACGTGCTCAAAGAACATCTGCCGCACTTCAAAACCCTCTGCAAAGTACTGGCCAACAAACTGAGTAGCTGAACGCTGACTGCTGACTGCTGACAACTGCTAACTCACGACTCTGCTCGCTACGGAGTAGCACTAATGAAGTACCTCGAATTCAACACCCCCGCGACGAAGCAGGCCGGTGATCTGGCCGGCGAGTACAAGCTCAAGAACCACGGGCTGAAGGACCTGGACCGTGTGTTCTGGAACCTGCCGGTGCCGGCGCTGGTCGAGGAGGCGATCTTCCGGAACGAGGGACACCTGGTTAATGGCGGCCCGTTCATCGTCGACACGGGCAAGTGGAGCGCTCGGGCGGCGAACGAGAAGTACGTCGTGAAGGAACAATCCACGGCGGACCAGATCTGGTGGGGCGAGTACAACCGCCCCTGCACGGTGGACCAGTTCAACAGCGTTCTGACGCGCTTGCAGGCCTTTCTCCAGGGCGAGGAGCTCTGGGTGCAGGACTGTTTCGTCGGCGCTGCGCCGGAGTACCGGATGCCGATCCGCATCATCACGGACACGGCCTGGCAGAGCCACTTCGCGCGGAACATGTTCATCACGACGAACGATCCGGACGCGCTGCGGCGGCACGTGCCGGAGTTCACGCTGATCGCCTCGCCTTCGTTCAAGGTGGACCCGCGGATCGACGGCACGCGAAGCGACACCGCCATCATGCTGAACTTCGCCGAGCGCCTGGCGATCGTGGCGAACACGAGCTACGGCGGCGAGATCAAGAAGAGCATCTTCACCGTCATGAACTTCCTGCTGCCGCTCCAGGGCGTCATGGCGATGCACTGCTCGGCAAACGTCGGCAAAGCCGGCGACGTCGCCCTCTTCTTCGGCCTATCCGGTACGGGCAAGACGACCCTCTCCGCCGATCCCGGGCGGCAGTTGATCGGAGACGACGAGCACGGCTGGAGCGACGAGGGCGTGTTCAACTTCGAGGGCGGCTGCTATGCCAAGGTCATCCGCCTCTCCGCGGAAAACGAGCCGCAGATCTATGACACGACGCACAGGTTCGGGACGATCCTCGAGAATGTCGTCTGGGATCCTTCTTCCCGACGCATCGACCTCGACGACGACGCGCTTACGGAGAACACGCGGGCCTCGTACCCCGTCAGCATGATCCCCAACCTCGTGAAAGACGGGTGCGTCACCTCACACCCCAAGAACGTCATCTTCCTCACGTGCGACGCGTCCGGCGTGTTGCCGCCGATCTCCCGACTCAATCCCGAGGAGGCGATCTATCACTTCATTAGCGGCTACACCGCGAAGATCGCAGGTACCGAGATCGGCCTGGGCATCGAGCCGAAAATCACGTTCAGCGCGTGTTTCGGCGCGCCGTTCATGGTGCACCATCCGTTCCGCTATGCAAAGCTCCTGACCGACAAGATGGCCAAGCACGGCTGCAATTGCTGGCTCGTCAACACCGGCTGGGTGGGCGGCAGGTTCGGCGTCGGCAAGCGGATCAGCATCCGCCACACGCGGAATCTGCTGAACGCCGCGCTGGAAGGCAAGCTCGACAAGGTCGAGTACCGCAAGGACCGGCTGTTCGGCTTCGAGGTCCCGCTCGCTTGTCCGGACGTGCCCGAGGATGTGTTGGAGCCGTCGAACGCCTGGGGCAACAAGGACGAGTATTGGAAGACCTACGACGGTCTCGTCGCCAGGTACATCGAGAACTTCAAGCTGTTCACAGATGGCTGTCCTCCGCATGTCGCCGCGGCGGGACCGAAGCGGCTGGCACAACTGTAGGCGAGGGTCGGCTCGCTCCCGAATGGGCACCGACGCGCCGCGAGAACGCGACAGTAAGAGAGGGTGCGTCCGGGACACGCCCTCGCTGCTATCACTCATTACCAATGGAAACACGTTGCAGCTCCCTTTCCACGGGTAAGCTCCGCCGCTCACCACGGCTCCGCCAACCCATGCCCCCCGGCTCAACACGTACTGCGTCTCTGCACATTTTGCGCAATGGCATTCCGAGGCTGTAGGGAATAGAGTGCGCGCGTTCGCGGCTTTAGGGGGGGCGGTCGCTTCATTCGAGAGTAAGGAACTCGATGCGGACGGGACGTTCTTTCTTCTCATCGATAGGGTCGCTGTGGTTCGCGGGCGTGCTGCTCGTGCTCTTGCTCGTAGCGATGGCGTGCGCGACCGTCGTGGAGTCGGAGCACGGCGCGGATCGCGCCTTGTCAGGCTTCTACCACGCGTGGTGGTTTCGAACGCTCCTCGCGCTGCTGGCCGTAAACGTGCTGGCGGCGACACTGGCGAGGTATCCGTTCAAACGCAGCCAGGCCGGGTTCGTCGTTACCCACGTCGGCATCCTCATCATCCTGGGCGGGGCCGTCGTGACGGAAGAGCGCGGTGTCGAGGCACGGATCGCCTTGGCCGAAGGTGAGTCAACCGACTTCGCCCGGGGTACCGGCAGTGTGCTGACGGCCATCTCCAAAGAGGACGAGTCCCATGCGACGATTGCGCTCGCCGACGACGTCTTCGGCAAGCCCGAAGCAGCCGTGAAGCCGGAGGCCCCGGCGCTCGTTCTCGGTGAGTTGCGTGTGGAGATCGAGCAGTACCTTCCCGATGCCGTCTGGACGCGACACGTGACGGACGACAACCCGCACCGCCAGCAGGCCGTTGAGGTCTCGGTTTCGGCGGACGGCGAGGAGGCCGCGGTTTGGGTCTTTGCGGATCAACCTCCCGGGCACGGCCAGCCCCGCATCACACTTCGCATCGCAGGTGACGAGGATGAGCTGCAACGCCTGTTGGGACCCGAGAAGAAGGAGGATTCGGTCGGTCTGATCCGAGTGCAGCTCGCTGGCTCGACGCACGAGGTGCCGGTTGAACAATGCACGGATGAGGCGTCGCCGCTGGGGGAGAGCGGCTATAGCATCCGCGTCCTTCAATATTTACCCCACGCGATCGTGGACGCGGGCGGCAAGCTCGTGAACGCCTCCGATCGACCTATGAACCCGGCCGTCGAGGTCGAACTGATCGGGCCGCAGGGGACTGAGACGCACAAGGCCTTTGCGAATTACCCGGACTTCCGATCGATGCACCCTGGCGGCAAGACCGACGCCGTAAAGGTGGTCTTCATCTCGACCGAGACGGATTCAGCCCAGGCGCCGGTGGAGGTAATCGTCGGTCCCGGCGGCCGGATGTTCGGGCGTTTCCGCCGACCTGGCACGGACATCGATACGCGCGAGTTGGTGCCGGGCCGACCGGTTGAAACGCCGTGGCCCGAAGCACAGTTCGCGGTCCTGCGACGCTTCGAGAATGCACGGACGTCGTGGGAACTCACGCCGGCCGACCCGACGAGTAAGATGCCGGTTCCTGCGATTCTCGCCAAAGTCTCATCGGGCAAGGAGACCACGGAGGTTTGGGTTCGCAGGCACGAACCGCAGCCGGTACAGGTGGATAGCGTCCCCTACGAGTTGCGATACGAAGACGAGAGGGTCCGGTTCGGATTCGATCTGAAGCTGAATCGCTTCAAGATCGGGTACTATCCTGGCACGAGCCGGGAACGTTCGTTCGAGAGCAACGTGACCGTCACCGATCACAGCACAGGCCGCACGCAGGACCGCGTGATCAGCATGAACCACCCGTTGACGTACGGTGGTTACACGTTCTTCCAGTCGGACCGCCGCGAACTCGCGGGAAAGATGATCAGCATCCTGAGCGTTGCGCGCGACCCCGGCCAGCTGGTCGTGTTCGCGGGCTACGTCATTACATTTATCGGCATGTTGTGGGTCTTGATGACGCGGATGCGGAATCTGCGTCTTGTGCGCTCGGCAGAGCAAGCGGCGGCACGACCGGGCAATGTCGACGCCGGAGTGCCTTCTGCCTTCGGGTGTGTGCGATGACTGCCACGGTATCATTGATCTTGGCGTTCGTCGCGGCCGGCTCGCAGTGCGGTGTGCAGGACGCCCCGCCGCCCCAATCGCTGCCCCAATCTCTGGACATTGCGGCGATCCGCGCGGTGCCCGTTCAGCACAACGGCCGCTGGCCGCCGCTGGACACGCTGGCGCGCGAAACGGTCGAGTCAGTCACGGGCAACGCCTTCCACGACGGCCACGATCCGGTCCTGCTGCTATTGGCATGGACCGCCGATCCGGAGACGTGGCAGCGCCGGCCGCTGATCGAAATCGCCAACGCGGGCCTGCGGAGGGAACTGCGACTCTCACCGACCCGCATCGTCTTCTCGTACGAGGAGCTCGCTGGACACGCGCCTTTGCACGACATCATCCAGAACTCGAGTTCGCGACCGCCGGGCCGTAAGCCCGACGCGCTGGAGTCCAAGGCCGGCGAGATTTATGATAAGCTCGCTCAACTTCAGGCGGTCTTCCAGGATCGTGCGATTTGCCTCATTCCTGATCCGAACGACATCGGCGGCGCGTGGCGCCCGATTCCCGCGACACCCGACGATGGGGCGGACGGCGAACGGGGAGAAGGCGTGCGGGTCGCTTGGGCGTCGCTGAAGGTAGCCTTCTTGGCGGATGATGGACCGCGCTTCGCACGGGCGTGCGAGGAGTTGAAAGACCGGCTGAACGCCCTGCCCGCGGCACATCGCCCGAGTCCGGAACTCATCGCGACGGAGTTGAGGTACAACCAGTGGCGGCCTTTTCGCATTGCCTGGGGGGTGATGGTGGCCGGCGCAGTCCTGGCCGGCGCGGCGATGTTCATCCGGCGCAGACTGTGCGACATCATGGCCGTGCTGGGGATGGTCGCGGGCTTCGCGATCCTGACCTACGGCCTGTCGATGCGGTGGCAAATCGCCGGTCGCATTCCGGCATCGAACATGTTCGAGTCACTGCTGTTCCTCAGTTGGGGCATGGGCTTCTTCGCGATCCTCTCCATGTTCGTCTTGCGCAATCGCGTGGTGCCGTTGACCGCCTCCGTCATGGGTGCGACCGCCCTGATTCTCGCAGATTGCCTGCCCATGGACCCGTACATCCGGCCGATCGCCCCCGTGCTGCTCGATACGTACTGGATGTCGATCCACGTGCCGATCATCATGGTCTCGTACTCCGTGCTCGCGCTCGGCGTGCTCGTCGCGCACGGGCAGCTCTTGGTCATGGCCATCGCCCCCCGGCGCCGCGATGTCGCCAAGGCAGTTGACACGCTGCACTACTGGTACATCCACACGGGCTCGATCCTGCTCTTTGCAGGGATCGTCACAGGCAGCATGTGGGCTGCCGACTCGTGGGGCCGCTACTGGGGTTGGGATCCGAAAGAGGTCTGGTCATTGGCGGCTTTCCTCGGCTACCTGACCATCCTGCACGTCCGACTGGACAGGGAGCGCGTGCCGACGTGGGCACTCCTCATAGGAGCGGCGCTCACCGCCGGCACGTTCGCGATGATCATCCCGCAACTGGGCGCTTCGCCGGCGAGGCTGCTCTGTCTCGCTGCGGCCGCGGTGGCGATGGCCTTCCTCGTCCTCGCGCGTGGACACTTCGCCACGGCGGTCAAGAGCGTGCTGGCTTTCTGGCTGATCGTGATGACGTACGTCGGCGTCAACTACGTGTTGAACAGCGGCCTGCACAGTTACGGATTCGGCACGGGGGCCGTCGCCAGAAACATGCTGTTCGCGGGCGGGTTGGATCTGGCATTCGTCGCAGTGTGCGGCGCGATCCACCTTCTGAGACAAAGTGCAATCCAGGCAGAGGCGCCCCAACAAGCATAAGCCCGCGGATCGGAATCCGCGGGCTTCGATGCGCGCCTGGAGAGGCTGAGACGGCATAGTCCCGGCGGCCTCATCGGCAAGGGTAGTGGTTTGCCTTTTGAATCAGGCGGACGCTCTCTTCGGCGCCTTGAGCAACAAGGCGATCACCGCGGCTACGAGGCACGCGACGCCGGCGATGATGAAGGGCATCTTCCACGCGTTGACATCGCCCGCCGCTGCGTCCTTGAAGTACCCGGCGATCTGAGGGCCCACAATACCCGCGATGCCGTAGGCCAGAAAGACCCAAGGGTAGTTCGTACCCACGTTCTTGTTGCCGAAGAAGTCAGCCGTAGCGGCAGGGAACAGCGCGAAGTTGCCGCCGAAGTTGAAGCCGATGACGCAGGCGCCGAGGATGAGCCCGGCTTCGCTTGCACCGACTTTGAAGAACAGCAACATCATAATGCCCTGGATCAGGCACATGAGGAACAACGCGGTCTTACGCCCGATCTTGTCGGAGACTGTTCCCCAGATGATGCGGCCCAAGCCATTGAGGATCGCGTACCAAGCCATCGCGGTTCCGGCAATGATGCCCGCAGCCTTCTTCATCGCATCCTGGGTATCACCGGACACCACGTTGTTGGCGACGAGGCTGTCGGTTCCAAACAGGCGGATGCAGCCGATGACCATCAGGCCCGCCAGCGCCGATCCGATGAACATGAGGAGAAGACCCCAATACTGCGGGGCGCTCACCATCTGGCCGGCCGTGAGGTCAACCCCGCCGGTCGCCTTGGCCGCGCTGCTGTTCGCCGCGGGCGGGTTCCAACCTGCCGGCTTCCAACCGGCCGGTGGGTTGACCATGACCAAGCTGCCCAGCAAGACGAAGGCGGCGAAGACGACGCCGTAGATGACAAAAACGCTCTGCACACCCGGCAGGCCGAACAGGTGAGTGGTGTTGAGCAGCCCGCCGAACCAACTGCCGGCGAGCTTCACCCAGATGGTCGCGCCGAAGCCGAAGCCGGCGACCGCCAGACCGGTGATCATGCCCTTCTTGTCCGGGAACCACTTGACGCATACCGCAATCGGAACCACGTAGGCGAGGCCGATGCCGGCGCCACCGACCAGGCCGATGCACACGAACTGCGAGATGAAGGTCTCACCGAGGAAGCCACCCAGGACATAGCCTGCCCCGAGAACGAGCCCTCCCACCGCGGCGACGAGGCGCGGACCGGACTTGGCCTGCCATCTTCCCGCGAATAGCATCACAAGTGCAAAGGCTGCAAGGCCGGCGGAGAAAATCCACTGTGTCTCTGAGGCCGTGAAGCCATAGCCACCCTTGTCAGGGCTGGCCTTGAGCGTCGTCGTAAAAACACTCCAAGCGTAGATCGCGCCCAGGGCGAGTTGAATCAGGATCGCCCCGACGACGACGAGCCAACGGTTCATGACTGGTTGCGATTGTCCTGCGTTTGCGTCCGCCACGTGTGAATCTCCTCTGAAACAGCGGTTTGCTGGTTGGCCGGCCACCTGCGCCGGGCCCCACCCGATCGGGTCGAGACCTCCGCGAGGGGCAGCCTGTGAACGACTGGTTTCCGACTTCGGAAATCCGCGCCTTCCCGAATTCGCCTGCATCCGCGCGGCAGCGCGGCGACAAGCGGCACGGGACTATACCGTAGCGGCAAGTCGTGTGCCAGGACCATTCAGTCCGATGGTCGGGTACTGGTAGAGTCTGGGGAGCATCGGCGTCCCGCAGGCACAAGATCCTCATTCTCGACTTGCGTACCGGCCAGAGGCCGATGCTCCCCAACTCAAAGTGTGCCGGTACCGATGGTCGAGAGTTCGCACTGCCTCGCCTCTCCGCCTGACAGCCTCGGAGCCACGCCTCGCACGTCTGACGGCTCGGGGAATCAGAACAGCCCGCGGGTGACCCTGCAACCAACCCCATCCTCCGTGAGAACCGCCCGCCCGGCTGCGAGATTTCACGCAACAGCCATCGACCGCGGGGTACGGCCCCCCACGTCGAATTGACGATCGACGATTGACGATTGACGATTGGGGGGGGAACAGATCCCTTCTTTCACGCGGAGCGATAGTGGGCGAGCGCCTCGCGCGCCGTCTTCACGTGTGGATGATCTTCGTCAAAGTGCTTGAGGAGGATGGACAAGGCCTTCTCTTCCAGCACCAACGCTTCGGCCGGCTTGCCCTCGCGGAACACGATGCCCGCCAGATTGTGATAGCTGGTCGCCAGGGTCGGATGGTCGGGGTCGAAGTGCTTCTCCTCGATTTCGATGGCCCGCTCCATCCGCCGCCGCGCCTCGGGTAAAATCTGGAAATCTGGGCAATCTGGGCAAACCCGGCGGCAATGGAATCTGGGGACAAAGGGAATCTGGAATCTGAATCTGGGGATCTGAATCTGGGGACAATCTGAATCTGGGGACACCATCTGAATCTGGGGACTGAATCTGGGGACACCATACTTATTTTTCCTGCTTCTTGGGTTTGCGTCCAGGTTTCTTCGGTTTCAGGACGCGGTTCAGCAGGCCCTCGAGCTTCGTCAGGAAGTTCCCGTCTCCTAGCGGGCGTCCAGTCCGCTCGTGATGTTGAAGCGTCTGGCCCATTCCGTCGGCAGCGGGATCAGAAAGAAATGCCTGCCAGTCGCCCACGATGTCCAGGAGGGGGGACGCCTTCATCAATACGTCGTCTTTGCCCGCCAGATGAGCCGACGCGCTGCTCCATGGATACGACTGCGGGCGAGCAACCAGACCCGCACGCGCCGGGTTCATCTCCATATACCGTGTGGCGGCCAGCAGATAGTAGTCGTCCAAGACAAACGACGCAAAGCGGCCCTGCCACAAGTGTCCCCGCCACCGCTCGCGGAAGTTCACCCGCCGCGTGTACCGTCGGTGCGCTTCGCCGATCCCCCGACGGAGGCCATCCTCTGAATTCGGCACGGCAATCAGATGGACGTGGTTGGGCATCAGGCAGTACGCCCAGGTTTCGACGCCGCAACGCCTGCACCACTCGGCCATGAGCCCAAGATACGCCCGGTAGTCGTCATCGCTGAAGAAAGTTTGCTGTCGGCGATT
>JBDRKQ010000082.1:0-37771 GCA_043813895.1 Planctomycetota bacterium | reverse complement strand
AGCGTTTGGTAGGCGTCGAAGTCCTTTCGGGCCTCCACTTGCTCGTAGGTGTGGACGGCGTGCGCGAGAAGCTCGGCTGAGATCACCACGTCTCGCCGAGCCGCCACGAGCGACCAGTAGGCCTGCTCCGTGTTGTTCAGGACCTCGATGACTTGGGCTCTGAACGCCTGCTCGTTGCTCTGACGTTCGAGCTTGCGGATGTTGATCTGGGCACGGTTGAAGTCGATGCCGAAGTTGCGAAGGATCGGCTGGCGGAGCTCGGCCTGGAAGGCGTGTTGCCACGATGGATTCAACGTCTGGAACGCGAAGCCGGGGTTGTCGACTCGCACCATGGTTTCCGTGAGTGTGACGGCCGCACCGGTCGCCAGGAGTTTGCGGATTCCCCCGGAGACGACGGTCGTATCGGTCTGCGAAGCCGCCAACTGGGACGGGGTCGGCTGATCCGTGTTGTTCCGGCTGATGTTGGCGAAGAAGGCCGTATCGAAGGCGGCCTCCGCTTGGACCACCTGCGCCGTGCTGATGGCCGGGGCGAAGCCGTCCACCTTAATGTCGTAGTTGTACGCCAGGGTCCGCCGCAAGGCGTCCGCCAAGGAAAGTCGGAACTGGGCCGGCTGCTCGATTTGCCGGACGTATTTCCTCGTATGCCCGAAGATCTTTTCGTATTCGCGCCTGACGCTCTCACTCCAGCGGCCGACATCGAGTCGCCTGTCCAAGACCTCGTCCATCCTGGCGGGATCCGGCAGGGCCAACCACAACACTCCGTCGAGCGAGAGTTTCCTGGTCGCGACCTGGCCTGCCAAGTCCACCGGGGGAGGTGCTTCCATCAACGGCATATCCGGAGCCAGATCGAACGGCTCCTCTTCGACCATCCGTTTTTCGTATTGCCCGACCTGGACGTCGTCCAGCGTGGTTTCTGTGGACTGGCACCCCCAGACCCATGTCAAGAGCAACAGACCGAGCACACACCGATTGAGGGGAGCACAACAGAGGGATCGCATAGGGTTCGTCCGAATCCAGAGTTACAGTGTTGGCACCATGCCGGCCGATGTCGGCGGCGTTTCCTCCGCGCAGGAACGGCGCATTCTAGAAGGCCCGCGGCTTGTGTCAAACCAACCGTCTATATCAGTATTACGGCATTGTCCTGCCGAGGCCTGTAGCGTTAATGCCAGCATTAGGAACGGGTTGTGAGCCGGTGCTTCACGGTGCGGCCCCAGCCGTCTCGTCGAATCCGGCCCGGCTCCGGCGTCTTGAAGATGCCCCTTGAGGCGTCCCTCAGCCATGGTCGCGGCCCTCCTCGACATGGCCATGCGCAAGATTCGCGCCCATCCTGGGGGGGCCGTGACGGCCTTGGCGGGGTGTACACTCGGTCTGGTCGCTCCGCTACCCCCCGGCCGAGGTCGGGGGCTCTTGGAGTCGCACTATCACTCTGCCCACCGACTTGCCTGCAAGCATGGCGTCGATTTTCCGGGAGAGCGATCCAAGGTCACATTCCGATGCCAGGCGCTCCAGGTTCGGCACCTTCCACTTACCGGCGAGATTCGCCCAGAGCTTCATGCGCCGATCCATGGGGTACTCGGCGGAATCGACGCCAAACAGGGCGACGCCTCGGAGGATGAACGGGAAGACGCTGGTCGAGAAGCGGTCTCCCGCGATCATGCCGCAGCAGGTCACGGCGCCGTGCTGCTTGGTTGTGCGGATCGCGGCGTCGAGGAAGTCACCCCCGACCGTCTCCACGACGCCGGCCCACCGGCCCTTGGCGAGAGGTCTGGAATCGGGTGGAAGAACGTCCTCGCGAGCAATCACCAACTTCGCGCCGAGGTTCTTTAGAAGACCCACCGCATCAGGTTTTCCGGTCGCGGCCACGACCCTGTAGCCCGCGACAGTCAGGATCGCTACCGCCAGCGAGCCGACGCCGCCGGTAGCGCCGGTCACGAGGATGTCGCCGTCCTCGGGCGAGAGGCCGTACTCCTGCAACCTGAGGGCGCAAGCAGCCGCGGTGAATCCTGCCGTGCCGCAGATCATGCTGTCTCGCAAAGTGAGGCCGGGGGGAAGCACGATGGCCCAGGAGGCCGGGACTCGGATGTACTCGCCATAGCCGCCGGGCGTGTTCATGCCCAGGTCGTGCCCGGTGACGATGACCTGTTGCCCCGGCGAGAACGCGGTGCCGTCACAGTCGGCGGCCTCAATGACGCCGGCCGCATCGATGCCCGGTGTGTGCGGGTAGTTGCGCGTCACGCCCTTGTTTCCGGTTGCGGACAGGGCGTCTTTGTAGTTGAGCGAGGAATAGAGCACGCGGATTAGCAGGTCGCCCTCAGGCAGATCATTCGTGTTGAGTGTTTCAATCTTGCGTGTGAACGTGCCCGCGGACGCTTCGCGGACGACCAGTGCTCTGTAGGGCTTACCGCTCATGCATGCTCACGTGTTGTTGTCGCCGGGTCCCCCCGACAAAGACTCGGTCTCTTCTTCCTCTGGCGCGGCCGCCGCGTGCTTGCGCCGCTTCGCCCTGACGCGGAGCCGCCAGACGCAGATGATAACCGCTAGTGGCGCTGCGACGATACCGCCCGCCTGTCCCCAGGCCGAAAACAGCATGATCTTGTGCACCAGATCGGCGTGCTCCTCGTGCGACTTCGGCAACGCGTCGGCGTGCGCGGCGATGTGGTGCAGCAGGCTCACCGCAGGTGACTGCGTCGGAATCTCCTGGTGGCACGACAGGCACAATTCCTGCCGGTCCATATTGGCGCGTTGCTTGTTGTCGAGCGGGCGCGAGCCGCTGAAGTGGTGGCCGACCGTCTGCAATTGCCGGCCGTCTTCGGTGACGAACCGTGACCAATCCGCTTCCAAGCCCTCGACCGGCTCGATTTGCGTCCTGGCACTGTCCGGCAGAATCTCGCGATCGGGCGTCATCAGGTCCACGACGGTCGGCTTGTCCCACGCACGATTGAGCCGCCCGCCGTTGATCCCGTAGCCCAGTGCCTTTTCCGACAGGTGGCAGGACTCGCACGGTCGCGCAGGGCCGTTTGTGTGCGGCTGTGTGGGGCTCATGTCGATGCCGATCTGACCCTCGGGACCTGCGCCCTCGCTGCCTGGCAACGTGCGGAAGATCTTGTTGCGCACGATGTCGCCGCCGTCCTGACCGACCACGGTAACAGATACCTGGCACCCGGGCGCCGCCGGTGTTACTCGACCTTCCCCGTTGACCGCGAGCGGAGGGTCTTCCCACCGCAGGTACGATCTCTGCTCGGTGACCTTGCCGGGGATGAGCGTGTCGTAGCCCTTCTCACCGGGATCGGCCGCGTGGCCTGCTTCGCGACGCTTGTGCCCGGCAGCGACCCAGTCAAAGCTCCGTTTGCCCTCGGAATAGTCGATCTTGACGTGGCAGCCGTAACATTGCGGAGCCCACGTGGCGTGGCACGCATAGCATTCCATCGTGTCCATGTGCAACTCGACGGCACACATGGCGACAAAGGGCTCGGTGGCCAGGGCCTCTTCCAACCGCAGGAGCCTCAGCGGTTTCAGCACGAGGTCCTTGCCGCCTGCCGTGTGGACGATGACGCGGTCGGCGCGACGGACGACTTCCGGCAGCGGGTTGCCGCGCGCGGTGATCAGGTGACCTTCCTCCGCGGGATACTCCGTCCCCTGCTCCAGCGGGCGAACGAGGGATTGGGCAGTACCGCGCGGCGGGCCCGACTTCGGGGGGGACCCGAACTCGTCCATGTAACCCAGAGGGAGTTCCCAGGGATACGCCTGTGGCGTCCCGTGACAATCTGCGCACTCGATCTCTACCTGCGCGAGGTTCGCGCAGGCGAGGAAGCCGTCACCGTGGACGTCGAACGACGTGTGGCAGTCCTGGCATATCATGCCCCGCTGGTAGTGGACGTCCTCCTGCATGGCTAGGTAGTGCTTCGTGTGCAGCGCGAGCTGGCCGCCGCCGCCCTCGGTGTAGGGCGACGTATATGCGCTTTCCATCAAGCCCTGAAACGAGACGCCGATCCGCTTGCCGCGATCGTGACAGGTCGTGCAGGTCTCGACCGGGATGCCGCTGTAGGTTTTGCCGTGGACCGTCACCTTCGCCTCGCGCGTCGCTTGGATCGTGTGGACGAGCGGATGTCCCGGCTGATCCTTCGGGATGCTCTTGTCACCGCCCTCGTAGAAGCCCTCGTTGCTATAGGGAATGTGGCACGCGGAACACCCCATGCCCCGGTAGTCGCCTCGCTCTTGTCGGCCTTGCACGGCGAGGTGGCACCGCTGGCATTGGTTGCGAATGTAGGTAAAGGCGGCCTGTTCCGGATGCTCCGCAAGGTTGGCCAGATCGGTCGGCGCTTCCGGCACCGCGGTTTGTTCATCCGGGAAGACGCCCGGCTCCAAGGCCTTCAGGCGTTCCTTGTACGCGCGGTATGCCTCCGTACCCAGTCGCGCATGTGGATCGTCAGGGTTTCGCGCGTCGTAGTTGCCCCACTTGTGTTCATAGCCCTCGAGCGAACCGAACGACCACGCCACGCCCTGAATCTTGCCGGCCTCCGTCATCATCAGGCTGTTCCACTGGGCGGAGACGTGGTCGGGATGGCACTGGCCGCAGGTGTTTGCGTTGATCCACGGGCTGCCAGGGTCTGGATAGAACGCCGCACCGCCATGTGCTTGTTCTTTGAGGGTCGCGGCGGGGTCGCCGCCGTGGCAGACAACGCACCCGGCCGGATCGCCCATGCCCCGGCCCATAGAGAGAATCTGGCGCATCATGAGCGAGTCGGTCTCACGAATCGGCTCGATGCCCTCGTGACACGGCAGACAGCCGGAGCCCTCGGCCTCGCGCGATTGTGGCTGCGCGCCCGCGCCGGCGGGCTGTGTGATGCATAGGCCGATCAGGACGACAACAGGGTATGGCTTCACGGCAAGGCTCCCGGTATCTCGTTGGCGCATTCGTTTGTCAGACAGACTACCGTTCAACAGACTTGTGAGATAGCCGGCTCACGAAGCGCAGGCTTTAGCCAGCGCGGCCGAGGAGCCGCGGACTTCAGTCCGCGCGGTTGTTCATATGCTCTGCCGAGAATCACTTCTCGGCATCGGCCTGAGGGCCGAGAAAGCATTCTCGGCCCAGCGATGGGGAGGCGCCCCGCGGGCTGAGGCCCGCGGCTCTTCTTCCCGAGAACGATCTAGCGCTGTGATACTAATCATCGTCGTTCGGCGACTGACCATTGCCCGGTAACTGCCGCGCCGCGCATTCGGGACAGATGCCGAGAAACTCCAGGTGATAGCCGAGTATTTCGTAGCCGTTTAGGTGTCCGATGTCCTTCTCGATCGGTCCTTCCGGAAGGCCTTGTACGTCTGCCACGCTGCCACAACTCGTGCAGCGGAGGTGATGGTGGTGGCTGACGTCGCCATCGTAGCGTGCCTCTGCACCGGCGAGGTCCAGCTTGCGGACCTGGCCGTTGCGGGCGAGCAGTTCGAGGTTCCGGTAAACGGTGCCCAGGCTGATTCGTGGCATTCGCCGACGGACCCACTCGTACAACTCCGCAGCCGACGGGTGCGAGGTGACGGCGCGAAGCTCCTCAAGGATGACGGCCCGTTGCCGCGTGTTGCGTTGTGGCTTCCCTGTCGGCATGGCAAGACCGATCACAAAACAGTATCGATTATTGTTACGGATGGCGGATTCGTCAAGCGTCTGGTAAAGTCGCCTGCTGCTTCTCTCAATGCGACCTTGTCAATCCGGTGGCGAATGCATTGACGCCTGTCCCGGCGGCGTGCTCTACTCTGTTACTGGATTGCGCATTCAAGAAAGAAGTGGTTCGCCATGATCGATGGCTGCGGACGAGAGATCGACCACCTGCGTCTGTCCTTGACGGACCGATGCAACCTGGCGTGCCGCTATTGCACGCCGGTCGATTCCCGGATGCGCGGCGGTGCGATCGATGCGTCGTTCGCGTTCGAGATCGTCCGTTGGCTGTCCGGGCGGCATGGCATTCGGCACGTGCGGCTGACGGGCGGCGAACCCCTGGTTTATCCGAAGCTGCTCCCCCTGATCGAGCGGTTGTCCAAGCTGGAGTCGCTCGACGAGATCACGCTGACCACGAACGGTCAGCTACTGAGGCGGAAGGCGGCGGCGCTTCGTGCGGCCGGGCTGTCGCGGGTCAACGTGTCGCTGGATACGCTCGATCCCCGGCGGTTCGCGGAGTTGACGCGCGGCGGATCAGTTCCCCGAACGCTCGACGGCATCAAAGCTGCGGTGGAGTCGGGCCTGACACCGGTGCGGATCAACGTGATTGCCCAGCGCGGGTTGAACGAGCAGGAGCTACCCGATATTGCTGCGTGGGGGCTGTCGCAGGGGTGTGTCGTGCGGTTTCTCGAACTGATGCCGCTTGGGCCGGTGACACAGGTCGCTGGGGACCTTCTTGTGCCCGCGTCCGAGGTACTGGAGCGGTTGGGCCGGCGGTTCACACTTCACGAGATTCCCGATCACACCGGCCAGCCGTCGAGGGACTACATGATCACAGGAGCCGGACTCCGCGGCGTTGTCGGCGTCATCGCGGCGACGACAAGGCCATTCTGTTCCTGCTGCCGCCGTCTTCGCGTGACGTCGCGCGGCTTGCTCGTGACATGTTTACACAGCAACTTGCACGACGACCTTTCTCCGTTCTGGGATGGACAGGCCCTTGATTGCTCGGGTGCGGACGCCCTACTCGCCAGGGCCGTGGCCGCGAAGCCGGCGGCGGGACCGCGGGCGCAGTCGCTGACCATGCTCTCGCTGGGCGGATGACGGAGGGGATTGGTGATGTCGGAGAAGTCTCCGGCTACTGGCCAGCGACATCACGGCACTCCTGCCGAAGTGGTGGCAGTCTGCATCTCGTCCGGCGGCATTCCCAAGACGGCGAGGGACACGACAGAGGTCACGGTGGACGGGCTGGTTGGTGACGGACGCAATCACGAGAAACACGCCAAGCCCCACCGTGCCGTTTCCATCCAGGACATCGAGTTGTTCGAAGAGTTGAAGGCGGAGGGGTTTGCCGTGGGGCCTGGCATTATGGGCGAGAATCTGACCGTCCGGGGGTTACACGTGCAGCGGATGTCGCCGGGAGATCGGCTCGGGTTTGAGAACGGGCCGCTCATCGAGTTGACTGAGGTTCGCCGGCCGTGCTTCGTGTTGGACGAGATTGACCCGAGGCTCGAGAAGGCGGTCGTGGGCCGCTGCGGATTCCTCGCGCGCGTGCTCAGAACGGGACGCTTCTTTCCCGGCCAGCGCATCCGTGTCAACGGTGATGGCCGTTAGCCTGACGGGTTGGGTCGCTCCAGGATCGAAGCGCCGCGGGTTTCAACCCGCGTGGCCGTCGGAACCTGCGAAGCGATTCTCGTCGTGAAGCGCCGCGCGGACTGAAGTCCGCGGCTCCTCGTTTGTAATTGGTCCCCGTGCTAAGATGTCGGCATATGAGCGAGTTCACACACCTGGACAGCGATGGCAAGCCCCGCATGGTGGATGTGGGTGAGAAGCCCGTCACACAGCGGCGCGCCGTTGCTGAGGCGGTCCTCCTGACCGGCAAGGGAGTGATGGCCGCCGTCCGCGAGGGGAAGACGCCGAAGGGCAACGTCTTCGAGACGGCCCGGCTTGCGGGCATCATGGCGGCGAAGCGGACCGCCGACCTGATCCCACTTTGCCACTCCCTGGCATTGGACCACGCGACCGTGGACTTTGAACCGGGAGAAGACAGAATCCGCATCGTGGCTACGGCTTCAACCCGGGCCTCGACCGGGGTGGAAATGGAAGCACTGACCGCCGCGGCGGTTGCCGGCCTGACGCTCTATGACATGCTCAAGGCGCTGACCCACACGATGGTCTTGCAGCGTGTTCGGCTGTTGAGTAAGTCCGGCGGACGTTCGGGCGAGTACAATGCCCCCGAATCCAATCAATCCGAGCCCCGAGCGCAAGCGAGCGGGCCCAAAGATGGCGGCGAGGGTGCTTCATGAAGTCCGGGACCATCCTGCAGGTCTGCGTGTCCAGGCGGAAGGGTACCGTGAAGGAAGCGGTGCGGGAGGCGGTTCTGCGCGAAGATCACGGGTTGGAGGGTGATGCTCATGCCGGCGATTGGCATCGGCAGGTCAGTCTGCTGAGCCATGTGGACATCAAGACGATGCGCGCCAAGGGGCTCGACCTCGAACCGGGGGCGTTTGGCGAAAACTTCGTAATTGACGGACTGAACCTGGATGAGCTGGGGATCGGTACGCGATTGCGCAGTGGCCCGGTGGAATTGGAAATCACGCAGATCGGCAAGGTCTGCCACGATCGGTGCGCGATCTATCACCGCACGGGCGACTGCATCATGCCGCGGGCCGGCATGTTCGCCCGGGTTCTCCGGGGCGGCAGCGTGAAGTGCGGCTCGTCGATCGAAGTGCTTTCAGAAGTGTCGCGCGGCACGCCACAGGCGGCCGTCGTAACGGTTTCCGACAGTCGCGCGGCCGGCGAAGCGGAGGACACCGCCGGCCCGGCGGCAGCGGCTTTGATCGAACGGGAACTCGGGGCGCACGTCGCGTGGCGTGGTGTTGTGCCTGACGAAGCGGACGCGATTGCCGCGGCGCTCGAAGACCTAGCGGCGCGAGGTCTCGATCTCGTCGCGACGGTGGGCGGCACCGGATGTGGCCCGCGAGACGTGACGCCGGAGGCGACTCGAAGAGTCATCGAACGCGAGGCGCCGGGCCTCGCCGAGGCCATGCGATCGGCCTCGGCGCGCACGACCCCCCATGCGTTGTTGCAGCGGGGTGTTTGTGGCATTCGAGGGGCGACGCTGATTCTGAACCTCCCGGGCAGTCCTCGCGGTGCGACGGAGAACCTGGCCGTGGTCCTTCCCGCCTTGCCGCATGCGGTGCGATTGCTGAGGGGCGCTACGGGCCATGCCGAGATCGGCGCCTCGCACGGTGTTTCCGGCGAACAGAGATGATCCTTCACAAAACTCGATCCGGCCATCGGACGCGTCTCGCGGTTCCACAGTGGTTTGCGTGTTTTCGTGGCGACCGACACTCATGACGAACCGGTCCGCGTTCGGCCACGAAAACCGCTCTCTCACGGGCGTGGCTTTTGATAGGAGGGTCGGCTTCTTGGGTATCGTAGTTTTGTTCGTCTACGGTTCGCGGTGCCTGCCGACGAACTGGTGGGCGAGTCGTGTCGGTTCCGGCAAGCGATAGCGCGTGCAGCATCGGAGTGTCAACCACACGGCATCGTCGAGAGTGATTCTGTGCCCGACACTGACAAAGACCGGCTTCACACCTCGGCGCGTTCGCACGACCCGGCCCACGCATTCACCATCGTACATCAGCCGGCTGGACGCCCCGATGCGGTCGGCGGGCATGGCGTGCGACCCACAAAGCCGGCTCTTCGCGCACCCCAGGCTGGGCCGGTCCAGCAGCAATCCCACGTGACACGCAAGACCGAGCCGGCGCGGATGCGCCAATCCCTGCCCGTCGAACATGAAAACGTCCGGATCGCTCTTCAGCCTGCGCGCGGCGGCGATGAGTGACGGCGCCTCGCGAAAGCTCAGCAGGCCCGGCACGTAAGGGAATCGCACGGGCCGCACGGCGAGCGCCTCCTCAACGACCAGTTCGTCTCGCAAGTCCCACACAACCCAGCCGGCCACCATCCGGGCTCCATCGGCTGTGATCGTGGCGTCCCCCCCCGCGACGTACCTTGCACGGTTTGCCAGCGGCGCCTGGAGAACCTCCGCCGCCAAGCGCTGCTGCAAGCGAATCGCCTGCCTGGTATCGAGGTTCCACCGATGTCGAGCGCGCGGAAGCTTCACGGCGGCGATTGTACCGCCGACACCCGCGGACATCGAACGGTTGCTGGAAACGAGTAGTGGTTCACTTTGATGGCGGGTGCCACTGGCAGCTTGCTGCCAGTGTCGGCACGGGCGGTCAAGCCGCCCGTGGCACCCAAAGTGAACCACTATCTGGAAACGGCCAGCCGATTGTCCCGCCATCTTGGGGCTGTTAGAATCAATGTACCGGCATACGTTAGACCGTCACCCAACGCTGCTCCGATTCCCGCCCCGAGTTGACGCATGACGCACCGCCTCAGAATGTTCGCACTGCTTTTTGCAGCGGCCGCCCTGTCGGGAGCGAGTCGGAGCGTGCGCGCGGATATGGTTGAAACTGTGGACGGCAAGCTCTGTGTCGGCCGAATCCTTTCGGAAGGGGACGACGCAATCCAGCTCAAGACGGGAGGCGAGAGCGGACCGCGGACCCTCAAACTTCCGCGAGACCGGATTGCCCGGGTCTTCAAAGCTGCCGAGGAGCATGGCCGAATCGACGCGTGTGGGGATGTGACCGCGCTGAACGAGTGGTCCGCCGGCTACTATCACGCCGGTGAGGAAACCTCGGCCGCACGCTGCATCAAGCGCGTCCTGGTTCTCGACGCCTCGATCGGCGAGAAGCCAAGGCGTGCGGGCACATCCGACTACCGCCTGTTCTGGAACCGTCTCGTCTTCGGCGAACGGACTACCTCGCTCGACAAACCGCCTACGGCAACCTTGGTGAAGCACGCCGAGTGGGCACACGCGGCCGGGTTGACGGAAGAAACGGGCCGATTCCTCCGCCGGGCACTGCGCGGCGAGCCCCGTTCGGAGCGGATTGTCAATCTGGCCAAGAAGTGGGGCGTGTCCCTGGAGCCCCGGCTGCGGCTGGATCTCACCCCGGCACTCGACGCGCCCCTGATCACGCGTGAGATCAAGGACGACGATGTGAAAGTCGTCGCGGAAGAGGACAAGCTCTGGCTGACGTTGCCTGTGCGATACGACCGCAGCGCTTGTCCGATGACTTTCTCGAAGGGCACGATCCGCGGACGCGATGCCCGCGGCTTTTATGGCGTGAGGGCACTTCGGGTATATGGCGAAAGCCCACAGTTTGCGCTGGCCGATGAGCACCCGATCTATGAACGTATTGACCTCGAAAAGGGAGACAGCGACCGCCCACGGCTGTCGGCGCGCAACACGCTCGGCCCGCGCCAGGTTCAGCGGGAAGATGGCAAGCTCAAGCAGCCGCGGCTGCCCGCCCGTCCCAAAGAACTGCCTGCCACCGGTTGGATCGCCATCGTGCTCGAGATCCCGGAGTCGGCGAAGCGCATCCACTTCGAGTGGGAACGCGGCGGCGCGGAGACGATCGACCTTGTCTTCCTCCAGCGCCTGCACGACGCGCTGCCAGACAGCGTCCGAGAGAATCCGTCGTCGCCCCAGATGGCCGCCATCCTGGAGAAGGTCCGCGGGCCGTCGGTTGCCGCGGCCGCCCTCGCTATCGAGCGACTTGGGCTGCTCAGAGGGCAGATGCGGTCGAAGATTCCCGAGGCCTGGCCCGAAGTGGTGGACCGAATCGTCGTGGAAGCGGGCGCACGCGGAGATCCCGACATCCGGGCGGCCGCCCGGAAATACATGCTCGCGTACTCCGACCTGCCGCCGGCAACGGCCGAACACATCGCCGCACAGGACAAGGCGGGGCAACTCGAATGGGTGGCCCTGGTCAAGTCGCACCTGGACCTTGCTCGTAAACCGAACGTGTCTGTTGCGACACAGGTCCTCTGCGCGGTGCTTCGATCCAACCATGCGAATACCTGTGAGGCCGCGCTGGGCGTCCTTGTCGAGATCGATGCAGAAGTCGATTGGCGCTTGCTCGAACGCTCATCCGAAACCGCGCAAATCCTGGCGCTGGGGCGACTCGATTTGCTTCGCGGCAAGGGGGCCACGACGGAACTGCTCAGCGTTCTCATGGAACAGGTACGTCCGGCGACCGCCGATCGAATCGCCGCAAACGCCGAGAAGATGGGACTCCGTATCGCTTCTCCCAACCACCCCCTGCTCAGCCAGTGGGCGAAGATGAAGACCGACGAGGAGAGGGTCGCGCTGCTGACCGTTCTGGCAGCCGTCGATCTTGGCGATGTCGTGGACGCCCGCCGATTCGCGGACATCGTGGACGAGGCCGTCTCGCACGAGACACCGCTGCCGGTTCGCGAAGCGGCCTATCAGCTCTTTGTCCGGCAGGCACGCAGGGCCGAATCCCGGATACACGCCCAACCGACGAACGCCGGGAGCTTGACCGGCGGATTCCAATTGCTGGTTTCCCATACGGCCGTCGAGCCGCTTGTTCAGGGGCTCGCAGAGGCGGCGAGGAACGGCTCGCAACCCGTGCGGATCGAAGCATCGGCCCGACTTCTCATCGCCGGCTACGCGGAGGAGGTTGAACGGGCGTTGATCGGCAACGGCGGTCTCGATGGCGATGGTCTGGCAGTCCTTGAAGCCCTGATGTCTCGCGCGGATGCCCGACGCTGCTACGGGATGCAGGCCCTGTGCGGCCGACTGCTGCGTCCAAAGAGCATCGCGGCCTGCGACCTTGTCTTCAGGCATCTCAACGAGGTTGCCGCAGACACGGTCCCAGCCGACCGGTGGCTGCTCTATGCAGCGCTCAAGGGCGGCGTCGCGTTCGACAGATTGGACGAACTCGTCACCGTGCTCCCGCCGCGAAGCGCCACAGCCTTGCAGCGATGGCTGCACGAATTGGGGCACATGACCTTCCAGGATCGTCAGGGATTGGCCATCGCGCAGGGTCGCGAGCGACGGCGCGCCCGCCTCGCGCATATCGACTCTCGCAGGGGGCTGCGGCTCGACGGCCGGTATGGCGTGATTGCGATCCTCGAAACCACGGTGTCGGAGGACCAGCAGGGACGCGCCGGCGACCACGGTCCGCTCAACACGCACCTGCGGTGGCGATCGCCGCGCCGCATCACGATGGTCCTGCCGCCACTCCGGATTGAGTCGAAAGCGGAGGAGGATTCCTATCGCGTGCTTTGGGGGGATGAAGTGCTCGGCACCGGTTTCGTCAAGCGCGGCCGTGGCGGACCGATCCTGCGGTTGCCGGATTCGTACTCCCCCAGATTGGAACTCGCCGACGAGTCGATGTCGGGCGAGACGGGTTGGGGGTGGACCTACCCGTGGGAGCCGGGCAATCGTGTGGACCGTGCGGTCGGTCCCGCCGTTCTGCCGTCCCGTCCGGTTCTGACCGCGCCGAGGCCGGACACGATGACGCTGGAGATCGGCCCATACTTGCGGGAAGGGCTCTCCGATGAGGTCCTAGCGGCCGTCGGCGGCGAGCAGCCCGATAGACTGGTTCCGGAGTCACTGGGCATCACGCTCCGCTACGCCGTATTGGGGAGCTTCTACGGTGTGAGCCCGAAGTTCTCGCTTCCGCAACGAGAACTTGCCATCGGTCAACCACACTTGCTCGGTGTGATGCTGGTTCTCGAGAGGATTGACTGACCCTACCGCGCAAAGAAGGTGGCGACGACGGAGACGGCAGCACGTACCGGTCACTCCGGCGTTCCGCCTGAGCAGTCATACGTCCAGCAGTCGGCGCCCCGCTCGTAGTCCAGCAGATCCTCTCGCTTGAAGTAGAGAGCGATCTCGGTCTCGGCGGCCTCGGGCGAGTCTGAGCCGTGGATGAGGTTGAAGCTGTTCGACAGGCCGAAGTCGCCACGGATCGTGCCGGGCTCGGCATTGGAACCGAACGTCGCGCCCATCAACTTACGAGCGACGGCGATCGCGTTGTTCGCCTGGAGGACCATGACGACGACCGGGCTGCTGGTGATGTACTGGATGAGCCGGTCGTAAAAGGGCTTGCCTCTGTGGACGGCGTAGTGCTTCTCGGCAAGATCGCGAGAGACGCTCATGGCCTTGAGCGCGAGGATATGAAACCCCTTGTCCTCGAATCGACTGATGATCCGGCCGGCAAGACCGCGTTGAAGCGTGTCTGGCTTGAGAATGATGAGCGTCTTCTCCACAGTGTGATTCCTCTGATTCTGCGTTGTTGATTCCGATTCCAGAGGCAGCCAGTGTAACAATTGGTGGGGAGAAGTGGAAGCGACCAGGCACACTCATGAAGCTCGAACGCCCGATGATGATCCGCCACGGATGGTGCGAGCAACTTCCTATTCCCCATCCGTCCTCACGCCGACAACGGCAGTCTGCTCCTCATTGCCGGCACTTTCCAGCGACGCTATCTGCTCGCGGATTCGCGACGCCGCGAGGCGGTGTGCCTCGTCGGCTTCGGTGGACAGGGCGGCGAGGGCGATGTGCAACTTGGCCAGTTGCCGGAGGATCATCGGGTCGCAGGGCGACAGGTCGTCCGCCGTGTTGACGGCATCCAACGCCGCGTAAAGGTGGTCCGCGGCAGCATAGGCGATGCCGAGGTTCAGCCACGTCGGGGCGTCGCCGGGATTGAGGCGGACAGCCTGCCTGAAGCACCAGGCGGCATCGAGCGGTTGATCGTAGTCCATCCACACCACGCCCAGGTTGTACCAGCCGGCAGCGCTGTACGGCCGGAGCCGCGTGTAGGCCTCCCACGCCTCACGTGCCTCACCAAGCGCGCCAGCGCGTTGTGCGAGCGAGGCGAGGTTGTACAGGCCTGCCGCGTGGTCGGGGTCCAGGTGGATCAAGGCGCGAAACTGGTCGGCGGCCTCGCCGAATCGGGATTGCCTGCACAGCAGGACGCCGTAGTTGTATCGCGCGGCGGCATCGTTGGGCTGAACGTCGAGCAGGCGGCGGTACGTCCGCGCGGCATCTTCAAACCGTCCGACTGAGATCATCGCGCCGGCCTTGGCCGCGAGCGCTGCTGTGTTGTTTGGCCGGCGATCGAGTATCCGGTCGAACCGATCAATGGCGGCAAGCTGCTTTCCGCAGTACATCTCAACGATACCGGCGAGATACTGAACCGTCGCGGTATCCGCCAGGTTGCTGCGGAATCGCACAGCCCCATTGTCCAGACCGTTGGCAAGCCGCTCGGCCAGCATCCGCAAGGGCACGCCACGCCTTCGCCTGTCGATGCGGCGAACATCGTAGCGATTTTCGCGCGCGGACGAAGACGCGGTGTCGCCTGAACGATCGAGCTTGCCGCGCACTACGCGTCCATCGCGCTCGCGCGGGCTGACTCGGGTGGTGTGTGTCGATCTCGAACGAAAAGCGGCAATGTCGCGCCGCGGCAGGGGCTCGCCGCTGGTGAGGTACATCGAGAGGCCCGCGACGAGAATGACGAAGCCCAACAAGAACAGCGGGATGAACCAACGGGGGTTCATGCCGAGGAGTCTCCGGAAGCAGCCCGTGGCAAAAGGACAAACACCGGATCAGGGGCGGGGTCTTGAACCGCAAGAACCGCCGTCTTTGGTGCCGGTCCAAGGAGTGCAAAGAGCATGATCGGTCGGAAGAGAATTCCGAGCCGCTGCTCTTTGCAAAAGACTCTTCCCCACCGGCGGAGGCCAGGGGCGCATCGGCCCGCGACGGCCACCGCCCGTGAATCGCATGGGCTGTCAATGCGCCGCATGATATGACTGGAAAGCCGATTCGTCAAAGTGTGGAGCCCGTGCGGTAGACCTCGACCGCCGGCCTGTCGGCATATGTGAACCCGCGTTAGAATGTGGATATGGCCAGGAACGAGAATCAGACGGATTCACGAACAGCCGGCGGCGTTCGGCGCAACTGCATCCTCGGCACGGCCGGCCACATCGACCACGGCAAGTCCGCCCTCGTGCTGGCCTTGACGGGTACGGACCCTGACCGGCTGGCGGAAGAAAAGACCCGCGGAATGACCATCGTGTTGGGTTTCGCCCAGATGCAATTGCCCGGCGAGACAGCCGACGCGGCGCCGCGATGTGTGGGAATCGTCGATGTTCCGGGGCACGAACGTTTCGTGCGGACAATGGTGGCCGGGGCAACGGGAATAGACCTCGGGATGCTGGTTGTCGCGGCGGACGACGGCGTGATGCCGCAGACGCGCGAACACGTGGAGATCCTGGATCTCCTGGGCTTGCAGACCGGGCTCATCGCAATCAACAAGGCGGACCTGGTGTCCGCAGAGCAAGTCGCGTCGGTACGCCAGGGAATCGCGACGCTCGTGAAGGGGACGATGCTCGAATCCTGGGCGATCATCCCGACTTCCGCCAAGAGCGGTCAGGGCCTCGACGAGGTCAAGGCTGAGATCGGGTCGCTCATGGATGCGTTGCCGCCGCGACGATCGAGCGCGGTGTTTCGCCTCGCCATCGACCGGGTCTTCACGATCCGAGGTCGCGGGACGGTGGTGACCGGTTCGGTGCTGGCAGGCCGGGTCGAATCGGGGGTAACACTTGAACTGCAACCCGGGGGGCTCACGAGCAAGGTCCGCGAAGTTCAAACCCACGGTGAGGCGGTGCGCGGCGTGGGCGCGAGCCAGCGGGCGGCGTTGAACCTCACGGGCATCGAGCGCGAGGGCATTCTTCATGGCATGGAACTGGCTACGCCGGGATACCTGACTCCATGTCGCTACGTCGACGCGAGGGTCCGTATCCTGCCGCGCCGTGAGAAGCCTTTGGCCACGCGGAGTCGCGTCCGCGTGTCGATCGGCACGGCGGACGTTCTGGCGTCCATCGTCGTCGTGGGCGGCTCGGAAATCGAGCCTGGCGGCGACGCGCCGGTGCAATTGCAGTTCCGCGAGCCCGTGGTTTCGGCATTCGGGCAGCGGTTCGTTATCCGCACGGAATCGGCACAGTCGACGATCGGCGGCGGCCGGGTCGTTAGGCCTGTGTCGCGGAGGATCCGACCCAGCCGGCGCGAGGAGTATGAAGCGCTGGTTCAGGCGGAATCAACCGATGCGTTTGCCCGTTTCGAGGAGGCCATCAGGTATGGGGGTTTTGCATCTCGGAGTGCCATGCGTCTGGCATGTGAAACCGGGATCGAACCGGAGAAGATACAGGGTCTGATGGGGCAGCTCAGGGACGGCGAGCGACTGACGGTGCTGGGATCGCTGGAAGTCCATCGGGCAACGGTGGAGGCCATCCAGTCTCGAACGCTCGCTTTCCTTGAGCGGCATCATGAACAGAATCCGACGGAGCCTGGTGCGCTGCGGGACCGCTTGATCGGCTGGATTGAAAAGCGAAGCGCGCCGGGTTGCGGCAAGCCGATTCTCACGCAATTGGAAACGGCGGGGCAGGTGGTAAGGCAGGGGCCGTACATCGCGCACCACGAGTTCCGAACGGCGTTATCGCCGGAGGATGCGGCACTGCTGCAGAAGCTCATCACCGAGATTGAGACGGCCGCGTTCGATCCTCCGGTCTGGACGAAGCTGAAGTCGACAGCGGGTCTGTCGAAGCAGCGATCGAAGATGCTCGAGGACTTGGCAAAGTGCGAGCCCCGGTTGGCGCCTTTCGCCCCCGGTCGCTATATCTCGACGCAGGCAGTAGCGGCGGCGAAGGAGACGGTGCGGAAGCTCGGGCGGAGTCGGCCGTTCAAGCTGGCCGAGGTGCGCGACGAGTTGAAGCTGAGCCGCCGCGTGGTGCAGCCGTTGCTCGAATACCTGGACCGTGTGCAGTTCACAAAGCGCGTGGGCGATGAGCGTGTCTTGGTGGAGGGCGACAAATGAGCGAGACCTCCGAGCCGGGGCTGTCGCGAATTCCTTCGATAACGGCCTTGCTGAAAGCCGCGGAAACGCATGAGGCCTTGGGCGGCCTTCCGGTTTCGGAAGTCACCGAGGCCTTGCGAGCGGCCGTGTCGCGCGTTCGCGATCACTTGCAACACGGCGAGAAGTCGGTGGCTGCGTGCGATGTGGACGCGTTGCTGTCGCTGGCGAATGAGATCATCCTATCGCAACGGGCGAACCGCTTGCGGCGAGTGGTGAACGCCACCGGCGTGATTCTGCACACCGGCCTGGGCCGCAGCGTCTTGTCGGATGCCGCGGCGGAGCGGATGGCAACGATCGCTCGCGGGTATTGCAACCTGGAGATCGTGCTCGACAGTGCCAAGCGCGGCAAGCGCGGCCAGTACGCCGAAAGCCTTCTCTGTCGGCTAACGGGCGCGGAGGCGGCCTTCGTCGTCAACAACAACGCCGCGGCGACGATGCTCGTGCTTCACGCGATGGCCCGCGGGAAGGAGGTCATTGTCTCTCGCGGGCAGTTGATCGAGATCGGCGGTTCGTACCGTCTGCCGGAAGTGATGATCGGCGGCGGGGCGAAGCTGCGCGAAGTCGGAACGACGAACAAGACGCACCTTCGAGATTACGAGGCGGCGATCTGCGACGCCACCGCCATGTTGATGCACGTCCATACGAGCAACTACCGCGTGGTGGGCTTCTCGGAATCACCCGATACGAAGGAGCTTGTCCGGCTTGCGCACGCGCATGGCCTGCCGATGTTTGATGATTTGGGCAGCGGCGCGATCCTGGATGACGCTCTATGGCAAGCCGCGAACGAGCCGACAGTTGTTGCGAGCCTGCGCGACGGGGCGGACTTGGTGTCGTTCAGTGGAGACAAGCTGTTGGGCGGCCCGCAGGCGGGGATACTGTTGGGAAATCGCGACGCGATCGACCGGCTTCGGCAAGATCCGATGGCCCGTGCGTTGCGGATCGACAAGTTGACAATCGCCGCCCTGGAAGCGACCGTAGAATCGTACCTGTCGCCGGAGTCGGCGAAGCGGGAGATTCCGATTCTAGCGAGTTTGTCGGAATCGCCCAAATCACTGAGGGCCCGCGCCGAGAAGTTGGCTTCGTTGCTGAGTGCGGCGATGCCGGATGAATCGTTCGAGGTCGACGAGGACGAGAGTTTCGCCGGCGGAGGTTCGCTCCCCGCCTGGCCGTTCCCGACCGCCGTTGTTCGTTGGCGACCGGCGTGTGGCGCAAAGCCGGACGAGCTGACAAGGCGCCTGCGACTGGGAGAGCCCGCTGTGCTGCCGCGCATTCGCGAGGGGGCGATCCTGTTCGACCTGCGAACACTCGCTGAACGCCAATACGCGGAACTCGTCTCTGCAGTCTCGGCGGTGCGCGAGGAATAATCCACAAGGAGAGTTGGTATTCGTGAACACGAAGTACGCGATCATCCTTCCAGACGGCGCGGCGGATGAGCCTGTGGCTGCGCTGGGGGGCCAAACGCCGCTTGAGGCCGCGAACATTCCCTATATGGATTCGATCGCCGAATCGGGACGCGTGGGCACGGTGCGAACCGTTCCAAAGGATTGGGTGCCGGGCAGCGACGTGGCGACCATGTCACTCCTGGGCTACGACGTCCGCGCGCACTACAGCGGCCGGGCACCCATTGAGGCCGTGGCCCGGAACATCCCGCTCAAGCCGGAAGACATCGTATACCGGTGCAACCTGGTGAACATCACGAACGGGGAAATGACGGACTTCACGGCCGGGCACATTCAATCGGCCGAGGGGGAGCAGCTCATAGCGGCCTTGAACGAGGCGCTCGGATCGGAGGACTTACGGTTTTACGTCGGCATGTCGTACCGCAACCTGCTCGTGATCGGGGACGAGACGGCACTCGACGTCTCGTGCATGCCGCCGCACGACATTCCTCAGGAATCGGTGGCGGAGTACCTGCCGAAAGGCAAGGACGCGAAGCGCATCCGGGAGATCATGGAGCGGGCACACGCTGTCATGATCGACCACGACGTGAACCATGTTCGACGGGACCTGGGCGAGCTGCCCGCAACGGATATCTGGCTGTGGGGCCAGGGCAGGGTCCCGATCATGCGGCGTTTCAGGCAGCGGTTCGGCGTGCGGGGGTGCGTGATCGCCGCAGTCGACCTGATCCGCGGCCTGGGAAAGCTGCTCGGCTGGCCCATCATCGAGGTGCCGGGGGCGACGGGTTTTCTCGATACGGATTACGCGGCGAAAGGCCGGGCCGCCGTGGAAGCCATCGACGAGTTCGATCTCGTCACCGTCCACATTGAAGCCCCGGATGAGGCGGGGCACATGGGAGATGTATCCTCGAAGATTGAGGCGTTGGAGAAGATCGACGAGCACATTGTCGGCCCGGTGCTGGAGAAACTCCGCGCGCACGCGGACTGGCGCATCCTGGTTTCTCCGGACCATCCGACACCGGTTGAAAAAAAGACACACACGGCCGCGCCGGTTCCGTTCTGCATTGCGGGGACGGGCGTGTCGCGCGTCGTCGCCTGCGATCGCTTCAGTGAACGCGTCGGGGCAGAGAGCGACTTCCAAATCGATCGCGGGCATGAGTTGATGGAGTTCTTCCTGCGGCGGTAGATCACATCGGTCCATCGTGGCGGCCATATGGAGCGGTGGACGCGCACAACGACGGACGGGCGGACGGAGACGTCACGGCGAGATGATTCGCACGAAGATCATTGCGACTGTCGGGCCGGCCTCCGAGTCGCCGGAGCGCATCGGCGAGTTGATCGACGCGGGCGTGGACGTGTTCCGGCTGAACTTCTCACACGGCACACTCGATTGGCACGGCCGGACGTTGGAGCACATCCGCCGCGTCTCGGTGGAGCGCGGCGCGACGACGGCCGTCATGGCGGACTTGTGCGGCCCGAAGATCCGCGTCGATCCGGTTGGCGGCGGCTCGATCGAGATCGCGCCCGGCGACGAGATCGATCTGGTCAGTGGGCACGTCGAGGGCAATGCGCATCGGATTTCGACAAACCGCCCGGAGTTGGCGCGGGAGGTGGGCGTCGGAGAGCGCGTGCTGATCGACGACGGCTCCGTGCGGCTGCGTGTGCGGGAGGCCCTTCCCGATCGGCTCCGGCTGGTCTGTGAAGTAGGCGGTTCGATCGGAACGCGAAAGGGCGTGAATCTGCCGGACAGCACTCTGCAAATGCCTGCGTTGACGGAGAAGGACCGGCGGGATCTTGCCTGGGCGTTGGATCGGGGCATGGAGTACGTCGCATTGTCGTTCGTCCGCAGCGCCACGGACTTGATGACGTTGCGTTCCTTGCTACCGCTTTCCGAGGATACCTGTGAAGTTGTCGCCAAGATCGAGACGCCGCAGGCGGTCGCCGATCTGGATGCGATCATCGAGGCGACGGACGTCGTGTTGGTGGCACGGGGCGATCTTGGCGTGGAGATGGAGCTTGCCGAGGTCCCGCTTGTGCAAAAGGAGATCACGCGAAAATGCCAGCAGACCGGCAAGCCCGTGATCGTCGCGACGCAGATGCTCCAGTCGATGGTCGATCGGCCGACCGCGACGCGCGCGGAAGTCAGCGACGTGGCGAACGCGATTCTGGACTCGGCGGACTGCGTCATGCTCAGTGCGGAGACGTCCGTCGGAGCCTATCCTGTCCAGAGCGTCAAGATGATGAACAGGATTGCCGAGCGGACGGAAGCGTATTTGGACGCAAGTGGGATCGCGCCTCGCATGGACGCCTCTTTGACGATACGCCGCGTGACGACGGCGGTGGCACACGGCGCCAGCCTCCTGGCTCGCGAGTTAGACGCGAAACTCGTTGCCGTCTGGACCGGAACGGGAAAGACGACCAGGCTCCTGAGCAAGTGTCGACTCGACCGTCCCGTGATCGGCCTGTCGCCGGACGGGCGGGTGTGCCGGAGGATGGCGCTGTACTACGGAGTCGTCCCGGTTCACCTGACGCACACCGACGAGGTTCAGGCGATGTTGGGGGAGGTCGACCGGATGCTGCTGGACCAGCAGCTGGCCGCCGAGGGCGATAGGGTCGTCGTGGTGGCCGGCACCCGACTGGAGAAACCCGGGGCGACGAATTCGCTACTCATCCACCTCGTGAAGGGTCGGAGTGACCCACTATGAGCCGCGGCGGTAAGTGGACATGACAGAGCCGTTCTCGCTCTCTGTTCGGCTGGGCTTATAGTCTTGTGCAAAAGCCCCTTCGGTAATGGAGCCCTCGCGATGCACACGAGCGGTCATATCGACTTCACGGAAGCGCAGCGAGTTCGCCAGCCCTGGCTCTGGATCCTGCTCGTCCTCTTGGCTGCAATTGCGTGGTACGCGTTCATCTCCCAAGTCATCCTGGGCGAGCCGTTCGGTCAGAACCCGGCACCGGACTTTGTCGTGTGGCTGTTGGTCCTGATCATTGGGGTCGGCATGCCACTTCTTTTTGGCTGCATCAGGCTGGTCACGGCGGTTGATGATTGCGGCATCCACGTACGGTTCTTCCCCTTCAAGACGCGCACCTTCTCGTTCGCGGACGTGAAACACTGTGAGCCACGCCGCTACCGCCCACTCATAGAATACGGCGGCTGGGGTTGGCGGTGGTCGCCCTGGCGCGGTTGGGCCTACTCGATCAGCGGCAAAGACGGCGTCCAACTCGAACTGACCGGCTGCAAGCGGGTCCTCATCGGCACGCAGCGACCGGAGGACCTGGCGACCGCCATCAAGTCCCGAATCGAGAAACGGGTGTAGTTGAATCCGACCGCTTGTCGCTGTTCACGATTCGACAGGGCGCAAATCGGACGTCACATTCCCCGGTTCTGGAGTGTCCCGTCGAGACTGTCAGGCACCCTCAGACAGAGCTTGGCCAGCTGCCAAGTTGAAAGCACCCCAAGGATCGGTGTATCCTCTCATCGGACTACAAGCGGCGTCGGAGGATGGCCGCGATGCGACAGCAGTAGATCTTCACAGAGAGCCCCCTCGGGAGGAGAACAAATATGAGCGCCGACGCCGAAGTCACCATCACGCCTGGGATGCAGGCCTACGTTGACAAGAACAACGCCTACCTCGCCAAACGCGACAAATACATCCGCGAAGTCGTCAAGAAATGGAAGTTCGACACGATTGCGGTACACGGCCTCTACAACGTCGAGGACGCGATCGAGGACTACCAGGGCGCGATCATCGAGCCCATTTTTATGAGCTCCTCGCAGGCCTACCGCGATTCCGACGAGATGGCTGCGGCCTTGGCCTACCTCATTCCGACCTGGTGCTACTCGCGAATCGCGAATCCTTCGACATACTACTACGAGTGGACGCTCGCGCTGTTGGAGGGCTACGGCTTCGACGGTGAGACCGCGTGCTGCTCAACCTCTTCCGGCATGGCCGCGATCATGACGGCCGTACAGCCGTTCCTGGTACACCGCTTCCGCAACAAGCTCGAACCGAGGAACTTCCTCGCGACGGCGCAGTGCTACGGCGGCACATTCCAGCAGTTCAACGTCCGGCTGATGGAAGAGCGCGACATCGAGTGCCGGTGGATCGAGGACCCGACGAACATCCACGAGTGGGCGTCCAAGATCGACAAGAACACCCGCTTCCTCTATGGGGAGCTGCCCAGCAACCCGGGCCAGGGCTTCTTCGACATCGCCGCCGTGGCGGACCTCGCCCACAGCCACAGTCTGCCGCTCATCTGCGACAGCACCGTTGCAACGCCCGCGCTTCTCAGGCCGATCTGCCATGGCGCGGACATCGTCGTGCAGTCCGCGACCAAGAGCCTGACGACCAGCGGATTCGGCGTTGCCGGCGCGGTCATTGCCCGCAAGAACCTCGTGACCAATATCGACAACGACGGCCTGAAGAAGGATTTCGCCGCCTACACCAAGTACCTGCCCAACCGCGACTACGGGCCCAACCTGCATCCCATGCAGGCGATCATGACGCTCAATGACATGCGGACCCTCCGATCCAAGATGGACCTGATGAGCCGCAACACGATGAAGGTCGCCCGGTTCCTCCAGGGCCACCCCCGAGTCGAGAGTGTTGCGTACCTGGGCCTCCCCGATCATCCCCTGCACGAATTGGCCAGCCGGTACATGTGGCTCGTGGATGCGGAACATGACGAGCAGTATGGCAAGCCAGTCAACCGTTACGGCCACCTCATGTCGTTCTGCGTCAAGGGCGGCGCGGAGAAGGCGAGGGATTTCTTCGACGGTCTTCAGCGAATCTGGCGGGCGACCGACCTCGGCAGGATCAAGAGCGTCGCGACGATTCCTGCGATTTCGACGCACCAGCAACAAGGCGAAGCCGGCCGCCAACTGGCCCACATCCCGCCGAACATGGTCCGCCTCTGCGTCGGCGCGGAACATGCGGACGACGTCATCGCCGACCTCGACCAGGCGCTGCACAAGGTCAAGTAGGAGCCCCGGCCTTGGCCGGGGGTACGTCCACACAATGTGAATCGCCGGGCCGAGGACTCCCGATCGGTGCTGTTGCATCACGGAATCGACGCCCCGAGCCGGCGCAGGCTGTCGAACGCCATTGTGTCGATCATCTCCGGTCGAAGTGACACGATCCGCCATTCGCCCGATTCCCGGGCCCAGCCAATCCGCCACCGGCCGGTGTGGTACATCCCCGCGCCGCTCCCGACGCGCACGGTTGCGATCGCCCCCAGCACCATTTTCGCACGGTTGCCCTGGATCGTGACATCCCGCCGCCGGAGGCGAGTGTCATAGATGTCGAGAGAATCCAGTCTGGATGCGATGAACTGGACAATGTCGTCGCGGTCAAGGGTCTCGCTTTCGTATCCGCGGCCGATTGTTTCCGCAATGCCCGCCAGGTTCTCTTCGGCTATCGCTTTCACGAATGAGTCCAGCACTTGATAGATCGCCTCTCGCTCCGTCTCGACAAGGCCCTGGACCGCGAACAGCATCACGATACAAAGCAGCACGACCGGCAAAGCCAGGCGAGACGCACGCCCGGACATCCTGCGGCGAGCAAACAACACGATCGCAAACAGCAGGAACGAAAATACGCCCATCCAGAGCGGACTCTCGAAAAACAGCCTTTGCAGGAAGCTCATGATCGGTCCGTATCCGCGTCCTCGCAGTGTAACACGGCGCCGGCGCTCACCAACGCCTCGGGCCGCATTCGACGCACGACCGGCGGGTAATCGCCATCGGCACTGTACCACCGATCCAGCATCGCCTGCCAATCATCGGCGTTCCTGACGTTCACGAACGCCATCATGACTTCATTCCAAAGTGGGTGCAGCTCGCTGTAGCGAACGCCGAACTTCCGAAACAACCGTAGCGCGTTTACCTCGCCGTAGATCTCCGACATCAGTCGGCAGTGCCGCTCGATCACCGCGCGCTGCTGCGCGATCGACGGCGGCGGCGGAAGGGGCTTGCCGCCATGCATGACGCGGACTTCGTTGAAGATGAACGGATTGCCGATCGCCCCGCGCGCGATGGAGCAGCCGTCGATGCCCGTTTCGCGGAGCATCCTCATGCAGTCCTCGGCGGTAAACAGGTCTCCGCTGCCGAGGATCGTCCGGTCGCCGACGTGGCGTTTCACCCTCGCGAGGAATCCCCAATCGCTCGGTCCGACGTAACGCTGTTCCACGGACCGTCCGTGCACGGTAACGGCCGCCACACCGATCTCGAACGCCGCGTCCAGGATCGCGAAAAAGTTACGCTCGCTATCGGAGCTACTGTCCATTCCGCGGCGCATCTTGAGCGTCACCGGGACACGGCCGGCAACGGCGCCGTGTACACGGCGAATGATCTCCCGCGCCCGATCCGGCGTGGACAGCAGGAAGCCCCCCCGGCCTCGCCCGAGCACCTTCCTCACAGGGCATCCGAAGTTGATGTCGATCACGTCGTAGCCGAGAGCAATCAGCGTGTCGGCGGCCGCCGCGAACTCCTCCGGCTCGCAGCCCATCAGTTGCCCGCCGACGGGATGTTCGTCGATCGCCAGCGCCAGCATCCGCCGCATCTTCTTACCGCCCGTTGCGACAAACCTGTCCAGGACAACTTCGTTAATCGTGTACGGACATCCGTACTCGCGCGCGAGCCGCCGCATCGCCGCATCGCTGTAACCCGACAACGCCGCCTGCACAAAAGGAACATCAAGCTGAATGGAACCGATGGATAGCATGGTGATGATAGGTTACCAGATTATGCACACCCCGTTGAGGTATCTGGTCCGCACAGCGGAGCCTACGGATCTTAAGAAACAATGTGGCGTCCGACTGTGTCGAATGTGAACCACCCGTGGTTTCCCCGGCCGACGGGGGCGTCGGCCGCTACAGAAGACCGTAGGCTGCGTCAGTGAAACACTTGCCAACCCCGCGCGGCACACACAAGACCGGCGTTTGCCGGACGGAGCCGTCGCATTGCGATCGCTCCACCCGGCGAAACGCCGGAGCCATGAAAGCCTCAGATTGTGTTGTCCCGCGGGTATCGCGGAGTCGCGGCGATGCCGGGCCGCGATTACATGCCTTCCTCCGGCATGACGAGGTTGCCGTCCTTGTCGAGGAATCCTTCGAGCTTCCGGCAGCGGACCGGATGCTGCAACTTTCGGATGGCCTTCGCCTCGACCTGGCGGACGCGCTCGCGCGTGACCTTGAATATCTTGCCGACCTCTTCGAGCGTATAGGTGTAGCCGTCGCCAATGCCGTAGCGGAGCTTGATGATCTCGCGCTCGCGGTATGTAAGCGACTTAAGCACCTGCTCGATCCGGTCTTTGAGCATCTCGCCGCTTGCGGTGCTGACGGGGTTCTCCGCCGAACTGTCCTCGATGAAGTCGCCGAAGTACGAATCCTCGCCCTCGCCGACCGGCCGGTCGAGCGAAATCGGGTGTCGGCTGATCTTCAGCACGCGGCGCACTTCGCTGATCGGCATCTCGACCCTTCGAGCGATCTCCTCGATGGAGGGCTCGCGCCCGAGTTCCTGCACGAGCTGTCTCGACGTGTTTCGAAGCCGGCTCATTGTCTCGATCATGTGGACCGGAATTCGGATCGTCCGCGCATGGTCGGCGATGGCACGGGTGATGGCCTGCCGGATCCACCAGGTCGCGTAGGTGCTGAACTTGTAGCCACGCCGATACTCGTACTTATCCACCGCCCGCATCAGGCCGGTGTTGCCTTCCTGGATGATGTCGAGGAAGGGCAGGCCGCGATTGCGGTACTTCTTGGCGATTGAAACGACAAGGCGCAGGTTCCCGCCGGAGAGCTTCCGCTTGGCGTCTTCGTACTCTGCAAACACGCGATTGATCGTCGTGACACGTCTGCGGAGCGCTTCCGGGCTCTCCAAGACCATGTCCTGAAGCCCGGCGTACTCGTCCTGCATCGCCTCGACTTCCTCGGCCGGAAGGGACGCCAGCTTCTTGGGCTTCAAGAGCACGGCCTCCAGCTCCGTCAGCTTGTCCGAGATCGCGAACAGCTTGCGCATCATGGGCGTGATCTTGCTCGTTCGCAGGGCGAGTTCCTCGAGCAAGGTGACACACTTGCGGCTCCGTTGGCCGATTCGCCGCGTGATCGCGTTTCTCGCCACGTTACTCAATCGCCCGTCGCGGAGCTTCTCCCAATCCGCCTGGTTGAATCGCATCAGCTTCGTGGCCGTGGCGACGTTGCCCGGCAGCCGCTGCAAGACCGTCTGCTTGGCCTGGTTTTCTCCGCTGGAGATCTTCATCGTGCGGTCGAACGGCAGTGTCCCTTCGCGGACCATTTGCAGGGTCTCGCTCGCAGCCTTGAGGCCGCAGTCGGACTCCAGCACTTTGCGCCGAAACGCTGTGCGCGTGAGTTCGATCTTCTTCGCGAGCCCGATTTCCTCGGATCGCTTCAGAAGCGGGATCTCTCCCATCTGCGTGAGATACATCCGCACCGGGTCGTCGATCCGCCGGCTCGGCGCTTCGACGGGAAACGTCTCCTCCGCGCTGGCAGCCTGCTCCGGCGTGAGGCGCCGCTTGTGGACGGTCGGACCCTCTTCCCCAAATGGGAGCTTTGCCGCTTCCGCCTCGTCCACCATGTCGACGCCCAACTCTTCCAATCGCTGGAGGATGCCTTCGAGCCGGTCCGGCAAGACCGCCTCGTCCGGCAGTGCGTCGTTCAGTTCTTCCCACGTCAGGAACCCACGCTGCCGCCCCTTGGCCATCAACTCGCTGACACTGAGTTCGATGGGGTCGGCGACCTCGGGGGCCGTCTGTACGGGGATTCGGGGTAGGATCCGGTGGGGGGTTCGTTTGCTTGTTACTCTGCTCATTCGATGCAGCTCCAATACTGCGATTTCCGGGTAGCACCACGTCCGTGGCACGACAATCGTTCCGTCTGTTGTCTCGATCTTCGCGATTCCCGCAAAGACCGGCGTCCTCTACCCTCCGAATATCCCCGCCGCTGGGCGGGTCCCTTTCCATTCCCCCCGAAAGAGCGTTCCGTTCTCCCTCCGGCAACGCCGCGTCAATCGGCAGGCGGCGCCGCAGCCGGCTCGGGACCGACCGCGGCCTGTCTCGCCGAGTGCCGATACGCCGCAAAAGCTCCGATACCTCCGGACACCTCGTTGACGACACGGAGCGCCAACTGCTCGTCTGCGTCGGCCCCGACTGTCTCCTTGACTGGCTCGCTTCCTTCCGGCGTCGCGGCTGCTCTGCGATCGGCTTCACGCAGGCTGGTCATCGACTCATTGAGTCTGCATTGTTCCCGCAATTCATCCAGGCGTCGCACTGCGCCTTCCACGGTGGCGGCGAAGTTCCCCGTCCGCTCGCCGTCAACCTGCAATCCGGTGATGAGTCCCGATGCCCGTACCGATTCAAACCGGCTAATGAGCGTGGACAGGGTCAGAGCCTTGTCCGCTCGTATCATCTCAACGACGGCGGCGGCAATCTCTTTCAGGTCGCCATCCGACATCAAGTCCGGATCGAACACGTGCGCGACGGCTTCGAAGTACTCCGGTTGATTCAGGAGCACGCCGAGAAGACTCCGCATGGCTGTCTCGGCGGCGCTGTGGGTTCCGACAGCGCGGTCACAGACGCGGCCGATGTCCTGTCGCGACGAACCGGGGAGTCGTCGCGAGACGATTCTCAACTGCCTGTTGACCTCCTCACTGGAGAGCGCCAGAAGTTTCCCTACTTGGTTGAGCAACAACCCCCTTTGAATAGGGTCGCAAGCACCCAGATTGGCCGTACTGGCGAGCAAGCCCAGGAACGCCTCAATCGCACGCCTGCGGTCGGGACCCGTGGCAGCGCCGCGGTATCGCCGGCTGACCTGATCCCATTTGAATTCTAGCGCGTCTCTTGCGGAGGTCAAAACCGCCGAGAAAGCCTCCGCGCCCGCGGAGACGAGCAACTCGGCCGGGTCTTTGGCTTCTGGGACGCGGGCCAGCTTCACGTCGAGCTTCTCAGTCAGGAACAGCTCCAGGGCACTGTCCGCGGCGCGCTGACCCGCTTCGTCCGAGTCGAAGACCAGCACCACCTCGTCAACGTACCGTTGAAGCGATCTGACCTGCTCGACGGTCAGCGCGGTTCCCAGCGTGGCGACCGTCGTCGGGAAGCCGTATTGCTGGGCCATAATGCAATCCACGTAGCCCTCGACCACGACCGCCCGGCGTTCCGCGCCGAACGCCTGCTTTGCTGTCTCGACGCCATAGAGGCACCGGCTCTTGTCGAATAACACGCTCTGCGGCGAGTTAATGTACTTTGCTTTGTCGTCACCCAGCGCTCGACCGCCGAAACCGATGGTACGGTTGATCGCGTCCCGAATTGGGAACATCAGCCGATTCCGGAAGCCGTCGTACAGGCCGCCTTCATTGCCTCGCTTCACCAGGCCGGCCGCCACCATGAGGTCGTCCGCGAGCCCCGCCCTGCGGCCCGCCCTCAACAGAGCGTCTGATCCGTGTGGGGCCAGGCCGATCCCGAACCGGTCCATCGAGTCCTCGCTGAAGCCGCGACGGACCGCGTACTCGAACGCGTGGCGGCCCTCGGGTCCGCGCAACTGCCGCTGGAACCAGCGACTCGCCCAGTCGTTGGCCCGAGCCAGGGTCGGCTTGTGATGCTCCGCGCGTTCGCCGGAGTCGTGCGACGATTCTTCCAGCACAATGCCGGCCCGGTTCGCCAGGATTGCCAGCGCTTCACGAAAATCCGCGTTCTCCCGGAGCTGCACGAATTTGAAGACATCACCACCGACACCACACCCGAAACAGTGAAAAACCTGTTTATCGGGCGTTACGTGGAAAGAGGGAGTCTTCTCGCGATGAAACGGGCACGGGGCCTTGAAGCTCTTTCCCGCGCGGGTCAGCGTGACGTAGGACGACACGACATCGACGATGTCGTTGGCCTGCCGGACTTGCTCAATGATTACGACTGAGGCCCTTCCGGACACACAAACTCCCCGGCGAAGATAAACGCTACGTTGTGCTAGGTAAACGTCTGGATAGACTGACAGAAAACCTGAGTGCCGCCTTGCCCTACCCCCGACAGGCGGAGATCAAGGGACTCATAAATATAACACCGATACTGGCGTCGGGCAAATTATCGGCGAAAAAACGCCGAAAAAGTGCGGCACTCGGTCGTTGCACTGCATATGGGACCAGGACTCTGTCGTAGCTCAAGCAATGGGGGCTTACAGGCGGCTCGCAGAGACGCCAATGGCGGCTGCCCCATGGTGTCGCCGGCGGCTTGCCAGGTGGCAGTTCGCGGGACACGGAGGGGCCGGGAGGGGCCTTGAAGGGGTATTGGCAGACCGTGGACTCATCGCACTTTATGATACTCGCTGTCCGGCTGTTCGTGACAACTGACGCTGCGCCGTCCGTCCCATTATTCGCTCCGTGTCACGCTGGTGTCCTCGGACTTCCAACATCGCGACAGGACAGACCGAGAATCCATGACGCCGGTCGATGGCGAGGGGTTTGCCACCTGTCAGGCTGATACGGACCTTAATTGAAGCGAGGGCTTCCGCTTACGCGCGGGCGTACGCCGCCCACTCCTGCAGAATTTGGCTTGCAATGGCGGCGCGACCGGCGTACATTCTAATAGCACTATGGCGTGATTCGATCTGGGCGGGCCCACAGGTGCGACTCTCCTTCCCCACCAAGAAGCACCCGACCGCTTGGTTTTGAGATGATAGAAAAGAACCCGCGCCAAGCCCTCCTAGTGGTATGGTCGAGACAACGGGGGTGTCTGTTGAAACGATGCCGGTCCGCCGCGTTGCGGACGAGCTTGCTTGAATGAGGAGATTCCCATGATGCGACTCCGCATACTGTGTAGCGCGCTTTTGGTTTCGCTACTGATCTGCGCCGGTTCCGCCCGTGCAGACGACACGGACCTGTCCGACGCCGAGAAACTCGAGAAGGGCGTCCAACTCTTCAAGGACGGCCAATACGAGGACTCTCGCGCGCTTTTGCGGAGCATCGATCCGGATGAGCTGTCCGAAGATCAGGATCTCCGACTCCAAGAGTTCATGGGACGCGCCGCGAAGGCCATCGCGCGCGTGAACGATGCCACAGAGGATCTCCGCAACGGCATCAAGGCGTCGGAGGCCGGCAAGCTGGAAGAGGCTGCGAAGATGTTCCAGCGCGTCCTCGACAACGAGTTCGCACCTGCGGACGTCGAGGAGAAGGCGCAGTCGAGCCTGGCCGATGTGGATGCCAGGCTTCGAGCACAGAGCAGAACTTCCGAGCCGGCCTCGTCGGGTCGCGGTGATGCTGTCGGAAGGTCCTCTCTGCTCAGTCAGTTGTCGGAGGAGTACGACCTACTCTGGCAGCAGGCGATCAAGACATACCGGGAGACCGAGTCCAGGATTCGCAAGGCCGTTTTGAGCGAGGACTTCACAGAGGCCCGCCGCCTCCTGGACTTCGCTAAGCAGACGATCGATCTCAACAGGCGATATGCTTCACCCCCTTCCGCCTTTGAGGATTATCAACGCCAGGCCGCCGAACTCGAGATGTATGTCGAGCAGGAGGAGCGAAACTGGCAGGAGCTTGAGATCGAACGAAAGCAGAAGGAAATCGCCGACGCCGAGAAGAGCCATATCGAGAGGATCAAGTCCAACAAGCTCCGCCAGATCGAGCAGCTTATGGGTCAGGCGGCAGAGTTGCGAAAGGAGATTCGCTACGAGGACGCGATCGAGGTTCTCGACCAAGTGTTGATCATCGATCCGCAAAACGACCAGGCGGCGTGGATGCGGGAGACGCTCGAAGACTTGGCGATGGGCATGCGCGACCAGAGGGCCATCCGTGACCGCTCGACCCAGGTTCAGGGCCTCCTCATCGACAACGACGAGGCCTTGATCCCCTGGCACGACAACATGCGGTATCCGAATAATTGGGCGGAGATCACCGCCAAACGTCTTGGCCGGGGAGCGGAAGCTGCCGCCGAATCAGAGGAGAACATCGCAACGCGGAAGAAGCTCAGGGAGCAGGCCGCCGAGGTCAAGTTCGATGCCACCGAGTTCCAGGAGGTCATCGCTTGGCTGCGCGGGAAGACGGGTCTCAATATCGTCGCCAACTGGTCGGCGCTTGAGCTGGCTGGCATCGAGAAGGATGTGGAGGTCACACTCAGCCTTCAGCACGTGCGATATGAGAAGGCACTCAAGCTCATTCTCAACGAAGTCGGCGGCGGCGAGTTCGAGCTCGACTACGAAATCGACGATGGCGTTATCCAGATCTCCACGAAGGAAGACCTCAGCCGCAGGACGCTCACGCAAGTCTACAACGTGCAGGACCTCTTGATCTCCGTCCCAACATTCCGCGGACGCCAGATCAGCATCGACCAGGTCGGTCAGCAGCAGCAAGAAGGCGGTCTCGGTGGTGGGCGCTACCTTCGTGGAGAGGGCGGCGGCGGCGGCGGCGGCGGGAACCAGGGCCTCTTCGGCGGCGGTGGCGGCGGAAACGAAGTCGACGACGCGCAAGAGGGAGACCCGCTCGAGCCGATCATCGAACTCATCCAGGAGACGATCGACCCTGAATCCTGGCGAGAAGCGGGCGGAAACGTCGGTGCTATCCAGGCACTGAATCAACAGATCATCATCACGCAGACCGCGGCGGCCCATGAGCAGTTGCGAGACCTGCTCTCCTCGCTCCGACGCGCCAGGGCGCTCCAGGTTGCCGTCGAAGCTCGGTACATCACGATATCGAGAAACTGGCTCGAGCAGATCGGCGTCGATCTCGACATCGTTCTTAACAACGGCAATGCAGGATTCGACCGGACGACCATCCTTGATCCGGCTACGAACAACCCCGTGCTTGTGCCGCGCCAGTTTGTTCGCAACGGTTTTACGCCGGGCGCTCCCGGTGGTGTTGGCATTAACCTGCCGACCCAGCCATTCGGACAGCCCTACGGGCAGCCGGGCCTCGTCCCGGCGACGGGTGGCGTCGGCCCGGGCTCCGGCAGCATGACGAGGATTCCCCTCGTGAACAATACGCTGGACCTCGCCTCGCCAAGCGACACTAACATTGCAGGATCGCTCGGCAGTCTCGTGAACCAGAGCCCCGCGTTCGCGGTCTTTGGCAGCTTCCTCGACAACATCCAGGTGGACTTCCTGCTTCGTGCCTCGCAGGTCGACCGACGATCCAGCGACCTCGACGCCCCCCGGCTTGTGCTCTTCAACGGTCAGCGGGCCACGTTCGAATCTTTCATCGAGCAGGACTACATCGCCGCACTTACCCCGGTCATCGGTGACAACGCCGGAGCATTCCGGCCGAACATCAACACGGCGCTCACCGGACGATCCCTGGATGTCCAGGCGACGGTGTCTGCGGACCGCCGATACGTGACCATGACGGTCAGGACGTTCACACGGGTCACCGGCGATTTCCGAACTGTCTTCTTCGGCGGATCCCAGACGGTCGGCTCCGGTTTCGTCGAGTTGGCCACCCAGACGACGCAGCAGATAAGAACGACCGTCTCCGTTCCTGACGGCGGAACGCTCCTCATCGGCGGGCTCAAGCTCTCCGGCGAGCGCGACGTAGACGCAGGCGTTCCGATCCTGTCGAGGATACCAATCCTCAAACGGGCATTCTCGAACACGTCGAATGTGAAAGACGATCAGATCCTCCTGATCCTGATCAAACCGACGATCATCATTCAAGAGGAAGCGGAACAGGAAGCGTTCCCCACGCTCTCGTCCATGGCGCGAGGGTGACGATCCTCGGGCAATACCGGTTCGAAATTAACGGAGGCCGATCGCTTCAGCACCGAGGCGATCGGCTTTCTCTTTAGCCGATATAGTCACCAGAATCGCCGCCGCCCCGTGGATGCTCCATGCCGCGCAACTCACGCATCACTGCCGACTCACCAAAGGGAGCGCGTCGTTCGCGCGCCGATTGGCTGGGAATCGCGGCGTGTGTGGCCGCGGCCTGTCTGATCCTCGGCCTATCCTGGTTCAAGCTCGCCAGCCTCGACATCGGGTACCACGTCGGCTACGGCCAGCACTTCCTCGACTGCGGCGAAATCGTCGGTCGCGATCCGTTCCTTTATCCGGAGAATGCCGTTTGTTTCGTGAACGCCAACTGGGGCAGCCAGGTGCTCATGGCGATTCTCGCCCCCGACGGCGCTTCGATCGGCCTCTTCATCCTCCGAATAGCATTGATCCTGATCATCTTCGCCGCGGTTGCCCACCTGGTCCTTCGCCACACGCAATCGTGGTTGGCAGTTGCGTTGGCTTGGCTGTTTGCCGCAATGGCCGGCTACGAGCGATTCAGCATGCGCCCGGAGCTTCTCAGCTATGCCGTCATGATGATGATGCTCGTCCTGCTGGTCCGGGGAATCAGGAGTTGGCGCGGCATTGGCGCGATCGCTCTCCTGCAAACGCTTTGGGTCAACCTGCACAGCTACTTCCTTGTCGGAATCCTCATGACCGGGTGCTGGCTGGCCGGCAGCCTCTGGCAGTGGCTTCGGACCAGGCGCGACGCGGAACACGCCGAAGAGTCGCGCCGGCACGTGCGGGTCCTGGCGATTGCGCTTGCCATCCAGGCCGCCGCGTGCTGTGTCAATCCCTGGCACGTCCGCGGCGCGGTCTTCCCGCTGACCACGCTTCAATTCCTCCACGGCGAGGACGTCATGGGCGGCACCGCCCAGGACGCGTCACAAAGTGCGTGGTCCGAGATATCCGAGTTCCAATCCCCATTCAGCTTTTACGGGCAAATCGGCTACGCCCGAACGATTTACGCGTATCACGCACTGCTCGCCGTTGCCGGAATGGGATTGATTGCACTTATCCTCCGGCGCCAAACCGGCGCGGCGTTGACGGTGTTGCTGTTCCTGCTCATGTCGATCCAGATGCGGCGTAACATCGCCCAATTCGCGTTTGTGGCCTCGCCCTTGGCCGTCGCGGCGATCGTTCCCTTTGCGCAACGAATCTTTCGCACGCCCGATTGGGCCAAGTCGGGACGAATCACCGGGGCGCTGCTCGCGCTCGCAACCATCGGCGCGGCCGGCTGGTGGATCACGGGGATTGTCGACGGGCGGTTCTACTTCAGCGAACGCCGCATCACACGCGAGTTTGGCACGGGGCTCAGCCGGCGGACGTTCCCAGTCGGCGCGATGCAGTGGCTCTCGGCCAACCCCGATCTCGAACCCCGCCTCTTCGTGGATTACTTCTCGTCCAGCAACACGCTCCCGTGGCTGCCGGAGCGGTTCAAGCTCTTCGTGGATACCAATACGTTCGCCGTCGAAGACGCGACGCTTCGCACGGCCTTCGACGTCGGCCTGGCAAGGATGCCGCACGATGCTTTCTTCGACAAGTTCGACATCAACGTCGCCCTCCTGCACTGCGGCCCCGACACGCAGTTCCTCGTGCGGAACATGGCGAGGGACGACTCCTGGGCGCTTGTCTATCTGGATCAACACGTCGTCGTCTTCGTTCGACGGATACCCGAGCACAAAGGTATCATTCAGGAGGGCGAGATCACTCGGGAACAGGTCGACACGAATTCCTGGATCGCCGCACTGGCCGGCCCAACGCACGAGAGAGCCCTGACGCTCGGCACGATCGTCAACGTACCGATGTCACTCGGCTGGGACCGCGAAGCGGTGCCGCTTTTGAACGAGGCGATCGAGCTCGCGCCCGACTACTTCGAAGCCTGGCACTACCTGGGGCGTCTGCCACGGCAACCTCGGAAACGCCGCCGCGAGGGTTGAGCAATTCGAGCGGGCCGAGCAACACTGGAACCAGGCAATGCAGTGCTTTCGCCGGACGCTTGATTTGTCCCCCGGCCATCGCGACGCTATCGACTATCTCACCGACACTCGGCAGCGCTTGGACATGCTCCAGGATTACCTGGCCACATCGCCCTGAAATGTGCCTGACAATCCCACGATCAGAGCCGCGCGCGTCAGCTAGCGGCCAGCGCTCGCCGAGAGGCCTCCTTGAGGTGAACAGAAACCGATTTCCCAACGGTCGTGGCTCTGCACAGGCACGATGCTTTCTCTGTCCGAAAACGGTAAGATACGGGAACCGAAGGCTATGCCTTGAGCGCGGAGGCCCGTTCGGGGGGCTCCAGCGGGAGGAGGCTCCAAGGGAACAGGCCGGGCATTCATGTCGGACACAAGCGCATTCGAACAAGAGGATCGGGACGCCCGAATCGGGCGGATCGTGAGTGAACTGTACGATCGCAGGGCCCGTGGTAAGCCATACGCGGAGGCGGAAATCCTGGCGGCGCATCCGGATCTGGCGGACGACCTTCGCCGGTATCTCGCGGTGATCGGCGGGCTGGGCGCTGCGGGCCACGACCTCGACGCGCTGATCGCTCAAGGCGTGCTGACCGGCTCAGACGATCCGGCCTATTGCGCCAGCCTGGGGGCGTACAGGGTGATCGAGTTTCTCGGGCGCGGCGGGATGGGGATCGTCCTCAAGGCGTACGAAGAAAGCCTCAACCGAATCGTAGCGATCAAGATCATCCGGCCGGAGCTTGCAGGCGATCGCGTCGCACTGGAACGCTTCACGCGCGAAGCCAAGGTCGCCGCCGCCCTGCGAGATCCGAACATCGTGACCGTCTTCGCCGTCGGTCAGCAGCGCGGCACGCATTTTCTGGCGATGGAATACGTGGACGGCCCGACGCTGGCTGACGTAATCCGCCAAACGGCAGAGCCTCGGAGTACGCCCTCAAAGAGCCCACGCCGTTGGCCGGGGGGTACGCACGCCACCAGAGACCTTTCCTCGGCGCACTCCACAAACGACGCCGGCTCGAGAATCGACGCTGGATCGAGAATCGACGCTGGATCGAGAATCGACGCTGGATCGAGAATCCCTTCTCGATCCTCCCTCTCAACCGACCTCATCCGCGACCTGTTCCATCAACTCCTCTCCGGCCTCGCCGCCGCGCACGACGCCGACTTGATCCACCGCGACATCAAACCGGCAAACCTGCTCCTCGATTGCAGCAGCAGAGCCGGCTCGTGCCGAGCCGGTGGAGGCAGCACCGGGCCGACACGGCCCGGCTCTGAGCAATCGTCAATCGTCAATCTACAATCGTCAATTCTGAAGATTGCCGACTTCGGCCTGGCCCGAATGCTCACGGCCCAGACGCGACTGACGCTCGACGCATCGGCCCTCGGAACGCCAGAGTACATGAGCCCGGAGCAGGCTCGGGGCGATGAAGAACTCGACGCCCGCAGCGACCTGTATTCGGCCGGCGTGGTCCTCTACGAAATGCTCGCAGGCCGAACCCCCTTCAGCGGCGGCTCCCCCTCGACCGTGATCCACCGCATCCTCCACGAAGACCCCCCCGACCCCCGCACGATCCGCAAGGACGCCGACGCGAACCTCTCGTCTCTGGCAATACGACTCATGGCGAAGCGGCCGGAAGACCGCTTTGCCTCGGCGGGCGAAGTGATCGAAGCACTGGAAGCCGGCAAGCGCGTGCGGTCGCTGGAGCGGCGGCGGAGGCGACTCCGTGGGATTGCCGTCTGCTTAGCCGCGATTGCGATCCTCTGCATCTGTGCATGGCTGCTTGACCTCTTCGCGGAGACGCCCGCAGAGACCGCACCCCCGACCGAGCCGCGTGTTACGGACATATCCGTGGAAAAAGTTAACAGAAGGAACACTCGTACCATCCTCGCAAGGTACAAGGGCGATGCAAGATGGGAGGAGTTCTACACTTTCGATGAGGATGCAAACCAAGTCAGCGATGCTGTGCTGGTCCACATGGATGGTGAGGGACGTCCCTTGGTCGTGGCTGGCACAGCGGCACCGGTGGATGGCAAGTGCTTGTTCGTATTCGACGCAATGGGACGCGAACTGAAAGGCCTTGACCTTTCTTCAGACAGACACTGGCCCGACTGTGGGCCGCCGACGCAATGGGTGTGTCGCGATCTTGCGGTGGCAGATCTGGATGACGAGCGGGGTGACGAGGTGGTCGTGATTGCACACGACAGTATCGA
>JBDRKQ010000081.1:0-35172 GCA_043813895.1 Planctomycetota bacterium | reverse complement strand
CGACGCCAGCACATTCACCGCCATCTCCGTGTCGCCGGGAATGACGATGCTGCGGTTGATGCTCGGGACGGCCGGAGCGCCGCGATTCTTAATGAGGCTCTCCGTGCCCAGCGAAATCTGGACGTATTCCCGGCCGTCGATCTTGACCGGTGTTGCCGCGTAATCGTCGATCTGATACTGGATGACAATGTGGTCGGGCGTGTTCTCCAGGACCGTTACGCCGGCGGGTGGGCTGCCGTCGCCTGCAAACGACGGCAAGGCAATCCACAACACTGCCAAGACGGAGGCCAACACGCTTAAGGTCCGGCGTCCCTCCCCTGCGACTGTTCCATGAATGTGGGTTCTCACGATCTTTCCTCCGGTTCAACAGACACGAAGTTGAGCGGCCTCACTCGCCAGTTTGACCGCCGGTCACGGGCTCTCTTGCGGCGCGGCGTGCTGTCGGCGCACACACCACCACGGCTCTATAATACGGTCGGAAAACCGCGATCCCCAATCTGCATTCGACTGGCCCGCTCCACCGGGGATCACGAAGAACTAGAGTCACTGGTCCTATTATGCGGGTTTTGCCGGCTCAAGTCAACAGGTGCCGTACGAACCGCAACCCACCGCTGGGCTGATATTCCTTTCTCGCAGGACCGAGAATCCTTTCTCTGTCCATGACTCAGCAGAAGAGGATTCCTGGGCGGAGATGGGTGCGGGAGGGGATTCTCGCACACGCAGCCTTACAGCGATTGTAGCACGGATTCGGATGTGGCAGGGTGGCGCCTCACGATTGGTGCAGGTCGACGATCCGGCGGTTTTGCGGCTCAGGCTAAAGAGCAGAACCGGCACGGCCAATGGGTATCCGGCCGATGTACTTTCGACACCGCCAGATCGACATCGCTTGCTGCGTGCGAGAGATGCGTGAGCACTGACCGAACAGCAGCGATGCGCCGGGACCGCGGAACGTGATCCCAGGACTTAGCTCGATCGCAACCGCAGCGAGTGCCGCGAGTTCTCTCACCGCCGTTTTCTGGTATCATTCAGTTCGTATGAGTGCGAGTTGTTCGGTCCGGCGCCGGCACGGTCTGCCGCGCGCGGGTCGCAAGGAGTCTTCAGTATGAGACCGGTTGTCAAGTTCCTGAGTGACGAGCTTCTCGAGAGGATCATCTCGGAGGCCCGCGACATCCTCAGCACGTTGGGCCTGGAGATACACAACGCAGGCATTCTAGCGATGCTCGCGGACCACGGCGCGAGGGTGGACGCGGCGAAAAAGCGGGCGTTCATCCCGGGCTCCCTAATCGACAGGGCACTGAAAGCGGCCCCGACCGGGTTCAAGCTCTTTGACGTGCTTGGCAGCGAGACGCACGACCTGTCGGGGCACAACGTGCACTTCACGCCGGGCTCCGCCGCGATCAACGTGCTCGACTACGACTCGAATCAGATCCGCACGCCGACGACAGGCGATTACGTTGACTACGTCAAGGTCGCAGGCGGGCTGAAGTACATTGCCTCACAGAGCACGGCGTTTATTCCCGGCGACGTCCACGAGAAGATATCCGATAGCTACCGGCTGTATCTCAGCCTGCTGTTCGGCACGAAGCCCGTTGTGACCGGCGCGTTCACCATCGACGCCTTCAACGTCATGCGCGACCTCCAGATTGCGGTCCGTGGCGGCGAGGCGGCGCTTCGGGCGAAGCCGTTGACGATCTTCTCCTGCTGCCCGACGGCGCCGCTCAAGTGGAGCGACGTCACGTCGCAAAACGTCGTCGACTGTGCGAAGTGGGGCATCCCCGTGGAGTACATCTCCATGCCGTTGTCGGGCTTCGTCGCTCCGGTCTCGCTCGTCGGCTCACTCGTGCAGCACACCGCCGAGACGCTCAGCGGCGTGGTGATCAGCCAGCTCACCGGTCCAGGCACGCCTGTTTTGTACGGGGGCTCGCCCGCCATCTTCGACGTGCGCTACGAAACGACGCCGATGGGCGCGGTGGAGACCCAGATGATCGACTGTGCGTGCAACGAGATCGGCAAGCACCTGGGGCTGCCGACACAGGCGTACATCGCACTGAGCGACGCAAAGCGGCTCGACGCGCAGGCGGGCATCGAATCGTCCATGGGCGCGACCTTGGCGGCGCTCTCGGGCATCAACAGCATCTCCGGCCCGGGCATGCTCGACTTCGAGAGCTGCATCAGCCTGGAGAAGCTCGCGCTCGACAACGAAATCTGCGGCATGATGCTCCGGATGCTCCGCGGCATCGAGCCGCGCGAGGATTTCCCGGCTCGCCCCCTGTTCGAGGAGTTGCTCGCGGAGAAGCACCTGCTGATCTCGAAGCACACGCGGCGATATCTGAGAGAGGAGCACTTCATGCCGGGGCCGGCGATCGATCGGGCAAACCGGTCGCGCTGGGAGGAAGAGGGCGGGCGGACATTGCGCCAGCGCGCCCACGCGGAAGTCAAGCGGCTCGTCGCAAGCTGGGAGCCGTCGCCCTTGTCCGACGATGTCAAGTCGGAGATGACCAAGCTGATGAAGCAGGAGGCCCGCCTACACGGCATGGACAGCCTGCCGCACGAGGGCCTATGAGCGAGATCATCAGATTCGCGGCCGACGCGCTCGCACCCGACGCAAGGCGCGTGTTCGAACACCAGGGCATGCCGCCGAACGGGTCGGTTTCGTCCGCGGTGGAGGCGATCTTCGCGCAGGCCGCCGAAGGCTACCAAGCCCTGGCGGAGCCCGTCGGCATCCTCGCGAACATCTCGGAGTCGCAGTTCGAAGACGTGTACGTCGGCGAGGGCCGCAGCGAGCGGCGAACGCCTGTCGGCGAGCTGTTCAGTTTGGCGGACGACTTGGCGCTCTTTGCGGGGACTCTGGGGGATGCGATCAGCCTGGAAATCCGGCGGTGTTTCGACCGGCAGGACTACCCCCTCGGCTGCATGTTGGATTCGGTCGCGTCCGTCGCGGCGGAAGATATGGCCCACCTCGCCGAGCGGCAGTTCCTGGACGATCTCAGGAGCCGGCGGCGAACGGGCCCCGATACCGCCGTGCTGATGTACAGCCCGGGCTATTGCGGATGGGACGTCAGCGGGCAGAAGAAGCTGTTCGCCTTCCTGCGGCCGGAGCGGGTCGGCATCACGCTGCGGGAGAGCTGCCTGATGGAGCCGTTGAAGTCGATCTCAGGCGTGCTGATCGCCGGGCCGGGCGAGATTCACCGGTTTTCGAATACCTACTCGTTTTGCAGCGCGTGCGCGACGCCGACCTGTCGGGAGAGAATCCGCACGGTGCTCGCGGGATAAGGACGAGATGATAGCGCTCGCAGGAGCAACATCGCACGGGAAACAACCGCGTTATGGAGAGATAAGAGATGGCAGACCTGACGGCACTTGCGAGGTCCCTGGCCGAGGGAGACGATGAGACGGTAGCGCAGCTCACGCAGGCCGCGATTTCAGACGGCGTCCCGCCCAAGCGAATCCTCGACGAGGGTTTGATCGCAGGCATGGGAACGGTCGGCGAGCGGTTCAAGGCCCACGAGATATTCCTGCCTGACGTGCTGTTGGCCGCGCGAGCCATGAACGCCGGGATGACCCTTCTCAAACCGCTCCTTGCGAAGGACGACGTGCCGCTAGTCGGCAAGGTCGTGCTCGGGACCGTCCAGGGCGATCTGCACGACATCGGCAAGAACCTCGTCGGCATCATGCTCAAAGGCGCAGGCTTCGAGATCATCGATCTCGGCAGCGACGTGGCGCCGATGCAGTTTGTGGAAGCGGCGAAGAAGCACGAGGCGCAGGTGATCGGCATGTCGGCGCTGCTCACCACGACCATGCCGAAGATGGGCGAAGTGCTTGAGCTCGTGAGACAGGAAGGCCTCTTGGGCAAAGTGAAGACCATCATCGGCGGGGCGCCCGTGAACAAGGACTTCGCGGCAACGATCAAAGCCGACGCCTACGGCTTCGACGCGGCCAACGCGGTGGACTGCGTGAAACGACTCGTCGGAGCGACTTAGCAGTATGAATGATGCGTCAAGGAACGCGTCCTACGTGGTTTCGGCCCCGGCGGGGCCGTGGACAGTAGCCGGAGGTGGAGCGAAGCGGAACCCCCGGTACCCAAGCCGCCTATGCGACTCAGCCCCGGAGGCGCGTCAGAAGTGCCGCGACCGTGACACTCGTTTCCTCCGCCCCTTCAGGGCGGGAAGTCGGCGCGCGTGATTCGCAACCGCGGGCCCCGCTTCGCTTCGCCGGTGGGTACTTTCCGCCACCCCTTCGGGATGACGATTGCCGATTGCCCATTGACGATTGGGGGGAGTGGGAACGGGAAGGGATTCTCGTTCTGGCGTGATCCACCTTCGTGTGCGCTCCATCCTTTGCGAACCCCCGGGGGGGAATCAGCGGCTACCCACCCTCTCCTCAGATAAGGGTGGGGTGCCCCCGGCGGTGATCATCTGTCAGTGGTCAGTCCTCACCGGCGAGACGCCGGTGCCACCCCCAGTCATGAATTCCCGATCCCCAATCCCCAGCCGTCAATCCGCAATCCCCCTTGGCAGCACTGAGGAGGCACTCGCGGGGCCTCAGCGGCGGGCAAGGCGGCCTCTCGGGGCCTGTGGCGGGAGATTATCGGCATTATGGTGATGCTGGGGGGGCAAAAAGGCCGTTTATAACAGAGTCGTACGAGATTTGTGCCAGGCGAATCCGGGGGATTCCCTTGCACGGTGCTCGGCGGTCCCGCGTGTCCGTGAGGAGTTCGGAAGCACTTGCGGGGCCGAGAGGAAGGGTGTGTACGTCCGCCCGAGTGGAGTCGCGAAGCGACGGCTGCCAGCGTTGGAAGCGGCGTGCCCGGTTCCGCTCGAGGCGGCTGGCAGAGTGAGGGTCACGGCAGTGACTGTTCAGCCTGAACTGTTAGACACGCAACACGTACACGTCCGGCTCGAAGCCTTGGACAAAGGCGAGAGCCAGACGACGCACGAGTTGAGTGGAACCGTCGTCGTATTCGGGTCCGGGGATTCCTGCGACCGAATCCTGACGTCAGACAAAGTGGACGCGGCACAGACGGCGATCGTGCTGCTCGGGAACACCGCGTATCTGTGTGATCTCGGTGCGCCGGGCGGAACGTCGCTGAACGGACGCCGTATCCGGTGGGAACGGCTCGCCGATGGCGACGAGATCTGCATCGGCACGTTTCGATACCGGATCGAGATGAGCGAAGTGCCTGGTACGGCCACCGGGGAGCAACCCGTCTTCAAGCTCTGCGGGGGAGAGACCGTCGGCGATATCACCTCGATCGACCCGGTCCTCGTGGTGGGGAGTGATCCCGGCTGCGACGTCGTGCTGTACGACGAGGCGGTGGCCCGGCGCCATTGTCTGGTGGTATGGACGCAGGACGGGCCGGTGCTGCGCAGTTTGGTCGGCGACGAGAACCTCGAACTCAACGGTCGGCGAGTCGGTCATGGGCGTCTCGTCAGTGGCGACACGATCCAGGTTGGCTCGTGCGAGCTGGTGTTCGAGATCGAGACCGGCGTGCTGAGTCGGCGTGGATGGGCTGGCGGGGGTGTGGCGCCGGACGAGATTCTGCTTGGCGAGTCCCGATCCATGCGTGCCTCCGAGTTGGTCGCCGGGGCGTTAATGTCGCCGAGCCTGCCCGATCTGGAGACGCTGTGGGGTGGATCGGTGGCCGAGAGCGATGACGAGGCGGTGGAAGACATCCGGTTGTCGGCGAGCGAGAGCGTGCGCGAGGGTGACCTGGCGGGCATGCAATCGGAAGCCGAAGCTGGTGAGGATTACGAAGCCACTGAAGCGGACAACGCGAATCAACCACCCGACCCTTCGGCAGTGTCTGGACGCATGGACGAGGGTGTTGCGCGGATCCGCGAGCGTGTCGCTGCCGCCCAGCAGGCCCTTGACGAGCGTGCCCGACGTCACTGGGAGCAGTTGGACCAGGAACGCGTTCGGCTCGAATCGCTGCAGGTCGAGCTGAAGAAGAAAGCGGCGACGTTGCTCAACGCGACACGGCAGCAGGAACGTAGCGACCGGAGTCACCGCCTCTCGAATGGCTTGGACGACCTGGATCGCGCGCTCGCCGCCTCTGAGGAGACAGAGTCGATGGTCACTCCTGACACGCTTGAGGGACACCCGCTGAATGTGGGCGGTGATGAAGGCGTCGTGCGGCCCGTTCGGATGTCCAGTCGGTGGGCGTTGCAGGACAAAGCGGCCGAATTGGCGGAGCTGGTTCGACGGGAGCGCGACAAGATCGACCTGACGGAAAGCCGGTTCGAGACGCTGCGTCTGAGTATCGAGCGGTTGCGGGACTTCGTCTCGCGGACTGAGCGGGAGTACGAACAGCGGGCCGGCGGACTCGAATCGCACGTTCAGAAGCTGAGGCAGAATGAGATCGAACTCCGGCAAAAGCGAGAATCGCTCTTCTCGCAGATTCGCCAACTCGACGGGGAGGCGGCATCCCTCCGTGTTCAGATGGAAGAGACGGGCCAGTATCGGGACGACCTGGAGCGCAGTGCGGAACGGCTCACCGAGGCCCGGGAGAAGGTTCTGGAAAAGGAAGAGGCGCTGCGAAGCGGTCTGGAGTTGGAGCGCCAGCGGATACAGATCCGGCAGGCGGAGCTACAGCGCAAGGCGGCGGATCTGGCGAAGTCGGCTCGCGACAAGCGCCGTCTCATCGAGGCGGAGGTTTCTCAGCGTCAGGCGATGCTGGACCAGCGGGAAGCCGAGATCGACGCGTCTCGTGCCGCGATCAAAGACGCGGGGCGGACCGAGCTGCAGAAGACAGTGACGGAATTGGAGCGCGTTCTGGGCGTCAGGCTCGCCAACCTTGAGGCGGAGATCAGCGGCCAGACGACCGATTCGGAGTTGGGGTCGCAATTGCTGAGCGTCGGAAACGACGAATCAGGCACGGCCGGCACGTCGTCGCGGAAGTCCGTGGCGAACTGGTTGAAGTCTGCGGACGACCACGGGAAACGACTGGCCTCGCTCCGTGATGAGGTTCAGGCATTGCGCGGGGCCATGGACGAGATCGGGTCGCAGCAAGCGGGCCGTCGCACGTCGGACCCCAAGCTCGCCTCGAGACTCGCCCGCAAGGCTTCGGGCCTGCGGATGGGTCAGGAAGAGTTGCAGGGGGACAGCGGTGCTTGCGAGACCGAGACCGTGTCGGCCGGCTCGAAGCAGGAAGAAACTCGCGGAGGCGAGGCATAATCGGAGAGTTGGCAGTCGGCATTCGGCGCGGCACCCATGCGGCGGAGACTGTCCACATCCACGATGCTCGCGTTTACGGCGGAGTCGTAAGAAACGGAGCACCATTTCATGAGACATGAGAGCCGCCAGCGCACGCGTTCGGGGGCGGATACGCTTGATCAAGGGACACCGGCTGAGACCGAGAGTGGGAGGCCGCCGTCCGAAACCGCCGCCCGTCCACTGCCCGGCGCGATGGAAGATCGCGTCGACAGATTGGTGGCGTCCATTCCCGCCGACCCATCGGGCTCGCCCGGTGATGATGCCGGCCTGTCGAACGTCGTCCCGCTCATTTCGGATACGACGAAACTTGAAGATCTCCGATGGCAGCCCGCTGGAGTGGACCTGGCGAATCGGGAGGCATTCGCGCTTCGGAACGAGACGGACTTGGCCGCCGAGTTAGCCAGGGACCTGGAGTTGCTGGAGGAGGCGTCGCAGGGTCTCGAATCGGTCCGGTCTAGTATCGAGGTGAAGTCTGATGAAGACCACTCGCGGGCGAACGTAGAACGCCTACAATTGTATGAAGGCTCACGACAGACGACGGGGTCAGCCGGGGGGCACAACCTCGAAGCGGTTGCATCGGATGAGCGACCGCGCGCAAGCCAACAGCATGCCCCAGCCAAGCCATCGCGCCAGGAACCGGTGCCCATGAAGACCAAATCGAGAAGTCCGGCGGTCTCGGATCCGCCGATCGCCGACCGTCAAGACTCTCCTTCCACCGCCGGGAATGCCGGGATGCCCGTGCGGCGGAACGAGCAGGCGGAGCAGTTGGGCCAGATGAAGGACGACAGTACACAACCCGAACTTTCCGCGCGATCGCGGGCGGAACTTGAAGCGGAACTCGCACAGACACGTGCTGCTTTGCAGCGTCTTCGCGAGCAGGCGGCGAAGCAGACGCGTATGCACGGCTCGGTCGGAGAGCAAACCCGCAGGCTCGATCAGCGGACGAATGAACTTCGGACCCGCGTGGCCAAGGCCCAGGAGGCGCTGAACGAGCGGGGGCGCAAGCTCCAGGAAGGGCTGGCGAAAGAGCGGGACCGGCTTCGGGCATATCACGCGAAGCTCCAGGAGAAGGCGAAAGAGTTTTCCGGGATCACGCGAGATCGGAAGCGTCGGTTCGAAGAGGAGGTCCGGGCACAACGCGAGGCGATCGCATCGGAACGCGCGGAGTTGGAATCGCGCCGGCGTGAGATTGAGAACCGCGTCGCTGAGGTTCAGAATCGTGTTGCGGAGATCGAGAAGCGTTCCGCGGAAGTCGGAAATCGCGCGGCTGAGACCGCGAAGCGGTCAACGGACGTTGAAGGCCGGGCAGCTGAGGTTGAGAGACGGGCCAGGGAAATCGAGGACCGCGCAGCAGAGATCGGGAAGCGGTCCACGGACGTTGAAGGTAGGGCGGCTGAAGTTGAGAGGCGGGCCAGGGAAATCGAGGACCGCGCGGCAGAGATCGGGAAGCGATCCGCCGAACTCAACGACAAGGCTGCTGGAATTGAAGACGCCGGCGCGCGGGCGATCGAGGCTCGTCGGGCGGAGGTCGAGCAGGCGGCAGAGGCGAGACTCGCGGAGGTTGAACGCGAGGCCGAATCGCGGCTGAGAGAACTGGCCGCCCTCGAAGACCGACTGAATGCAAGAGAGGCGGACGTGACCGCCAAACTCGAGGCAGCCGCGGCACGCGAGAAGGAGGCGGAGTCGGCTGCGGCTCGGCACAAGACGGAGTTGGCGGAGATTCGCGATCAGCTAACTGAAAGTCGGAATCTGCTTGCGGAGAGTCAGATTCGGCTTGCGGAGCGCGAGACGGCTGCCGCCCAGCGCGAGCTGGAGGTCGACGAGCTCAAGCAGGCGGTACGCAAGGGCAAACTCGCTACGTCGGAGGAGGTGGCGGAACGGGAGCGCCGCGATGAAGAGTTGGCGCGGCTTTCGGCGGCGATGGAGATTCGAGAGCGGCGGTTGCAGGAATGGCAGGCCCGCATCGAGAAGGGGGAGGTGGACATTGAGGCGTCCCGTGCGGAAATCGAGGAGCGGAGCCGCGCGATCGATCAGACGGCGGACGAGAACCGCGAGCACGCCGCGCGGAATCAGGCGCAGAAGGAAGAGCTGCAGGAGGCTCGCGAGAGCCTTGAGCGAGACCGCCAGGCTCTCATTGCCCGTCAAGCGGAAACCAAGGAACAGGCCGCCGCGGCGGACGCACGATCCGCTGAGTTGGACGACCTGAGACGGGAGCTGGAAGGGGAGTTGCAGCAGGGCCGAGAGGCCCGAGAGCAGTTCGCCGATTTGGAAGTTCGGCAGGACGAACTCGACCGTCAGCGAAGCGAGTTGGCTGGGCGCGTGACGGAGATGTTCAGCCGGGAAGAGGAGCTGAGCGCGCAGGTCGCGCGGCACGAGCGTGAGACCGCGGAGTTGGATCGGGCTCGCGAAGCGGTCGAGCGCCTACGTTCCGAGCTGTCCCCGCGAGAGGCCGATCTTGATTCCCGCGAAGAGCAGATCGCGGACCGGGAAAAGGCGTTGGACCGGCGGGAAGAGGAAGCGGACGCGGAGAGTCCGCGTCTCGACCAACTCAGGGCGGATATTGAAAGCGAAAGAGCGAAGCTGGACGAGCTTCGGGAGGTCCGCGCGAGAGAGGCCGAAGAACTCTCCGAGCAGCGGGACAAGCTGGACCAGCGGCAGGGCGCTCTGGATGAATCCCTTCTGGCCCTGGAGATGGATCGCCGTGAGATCGCGGAGCAGCAGCAGGCGATAGACTAGAAGCTCGGACAACAACGCTCAGGCGAGGAACGGCTCGCGGCCGAGCAGGCTGCCCTGTCGGATGAGCGGCAACGGCTGGTGAAGCAGACCGATGAGGTGTCGCGACAGCGTGAGGCTTTCGGGTCAGAGCGGTCGGCGCTGGAAGCGGAGCGTGCGAGCTTTGAGCGCGAACAGGTCGGCCTGAAGGATCGTGAGCGGGCCGTCTCGGAAGGTCAATTGCGGCTGGAGAAGGCCGAGGCCGAGGCGGAGGAGACGCGCTCTGAGTTGGCCAAGCGCATCGAAGAGACGGGCGAGTACCGGCGACAGCTCGCCGAGAAGGCCGCGCGGCTCAGCGCCCGCAAGGAGCGGCTGGCCGAGGACGCGTCGACGGTGGACGAGCGGATCAGGTCGCTCGACGCGGAATCGGAGAAGCTGCAACAGGAGCGGGAGAGCTGCCGAGCGGATCAACACCGCCTTGGCGAAGACAGAGAACGGTTTGACGCGGATCGGCGGGAATTGGAGCGACAGCAGAAGGAGCTCGAACAATCGCGTCGGACGTTCCAGGCCGGACTGCGAAACCTCGAAGAGCGACAGGGCGATGTCGCGGACCGCGAAGCGGCGATCGGTGAGCGAGCCAACGAATTGGAGGTGTATCGGGATCGACTCGAGGAGGAGTTCGCGGAACTCGGTCGTCAGCGCGAGGAATTGCTCGGGCTTCAGGCAGAGCACAGCGACTCGGCCGAGAGCGTTCGGACGCTGATGGATCGTGCCGAAGCGAGGCAGAAAGAGGCGGCCGACCGCGAGGAGGCGGCGAGGGCATACGAAGAAGCCCTATCTGCAAGGGCTGCCGAGCTCGCCAGAGCGGAAAAGAATTTCGAGCAACAGACGAAGGATATCGAATCGCGGCGCCGTGAGCTTTCCGCTGATGCCGAAGCGCTCGAACGCGAGCGAAAGGAGTTTGAGTCGGGCATCGCGTCCGAGCGGGAGGAGCTTGAAAACTTGCGGCAGCGTGGGGAGGAGGACCTCGCGGCCGGGCGAGCCGAACTCGATAGGCAGCACGAAGAGACGAAGGCGGCGATCGCGGCCGAACGGGAGGCGATCAGGGCTGAGGAGGTCGAGGCGGAGAATACGGCGACCGAGGAAGCGCGCCGGAAGCTGGAGGAAGAGCTTTCGGAACGCCTGGCTGCCGCGGCCCGGAAGGAGGAGGAAGTCCAGCAGCGATGTAAGGCCCGCTTGGCGGAGCTGGACGCGGACATCGAACAACGCCTGGAGCAGATGGAAGAGGAGATCAGGCGCAGTCGCGGGCAGGCCGATCGTGAGATTACCGAGCGGCAGCGCGCACATGAAGAGGAAGTACAGGAATCGCAGAGCCGCCTGGACGAACAGCTTGCAGACTTGCGTGTACGGCAGGCTGCGGTCGCGCAGGAGCAGTCATTGCTCAGGATGCGGCAGCGCGAGTTGGACGCCGAGCAAAGGGCGGCCCTGCTCAGCCGCGGACGGGACGACGAGGATGCGACTATCGAAGATATGCTTCCCGCCGTACACATTCACGGGCACGGGGAGGAGGCCGCGCCCGATGACGAGCTGTCCCTTGCCGCTCTGGAAGACCGGGGCGATGCACAGGAGGTCGATCTGGAACCGAAGGTCGAGTTGGATGTTGCGGCATCCGTCGAGACAGATATCGACGCAGAGTCCGATGAGATAGATGACGGCGCGGAAGATGAGACGCCCACGGTTGGCCTCGGCGCTGTGCCCGGAGAATCGCCTGAGCAGGAGCCGGTCGCCTTTGCAACTGAGCCTGCCGCCGCGGAACCCCGGCCCGCCCGCAGGTTCCGGCCCGTCTTGACAGGCGTGGTCGCCGCATTGGTCGGTTGCCTGTTGGCGGTCGTGTGGATGTGGACGCCGACGGATGACGTTGTGGTGGTGGGGCAGCTCGTGGTGGAGCCCGACGATGCTTCGGGTAGGCTCACCGCGAAACAGCACCACGCGCGGATGGTGAGCCCCCAGACGTTGGAGGCCGCGTCCCGGCTGGCTGGGGTGGATCTCGACGGGATGTACCGCCGCGACGGGAGGATCGACCTGGCGGTCGCGCAGTCGGGCGATGCGTTGGAGCTTCGGGCCAGGGCGACGAAGGCGGAGCAGGCGGAGGCTCGGCGTTGGCTTGAGGCCTGGGCCGCGGCCTATGAGGAATCGCTTCGCGAGAGCGTCGTTTCGCAGTCGCAGCGTAAGGAGCGGCTGGCCCGGTTGGAGGAGGGCCATCGGAAGTTGTCGGAGGACCTGCAGACAGCCGAGGCAAACGTGCAGGCGATTCGGGATTCACTTGAAACAGACCCAGGCCCGGCGGGTGTGGAGTCGTCGCGCGCAGCCAAGGAGAGACTGAAGGCCGAGTTGATCGATGCCAGAGCGGAGGTGGACGCGGCTGAGGCGGCATTGGCCGAGTTTCTGGCCGAACCGGAACCGACCGAACCGATCGTCCCGACGCCTGAGCAGTTCGCCGAGGCCTACGCGTCCGACATGGAACTGATGCAGGCCGTGGAGGAGCGAGACGCGAATGCAGGTGAGTTCCATTCAGCGTTGACACAGGCGATGTCCGAGTCGCAGGTTCCGCTCTCGACACTGTTGACGGCGATCAGCACAATCGTGTCGGAAGTGGACAAGCAACTCGCGGCCCAGCCCGACAAGGAAATCCAGCGGGAGATAGAGGAGGTCGCCGTCGATCTTCGCGACTACTTGGCGCAGGCCGAGGAGTTCTCGATGCGCTGGGACGATCTGGCGCCGAAGGTGGGCACGTGGAAGAACGGAGGCGACGCGGACCTGCTCCTCGAATACCAGAAGAAGGCCGAATCGCTCATCCGTGAGTTTCACGCGGGCTCTCGCAAGTCGTTTGGGGATGCTGCGAAGAAGATCGACGCGATCGGGCGCGGAGGTTCCGAAATGACGAAAAGGCGTGTCATCCAGAACCAGCTTCTCAAGGCGTCACATGCATGCCTTGAGGCGAGGAATGAGTGGATCATCGCTGCGCGTGGCGCGGTTCCGCGATACAATCTGGAACTCAAAGCATTGCGCAACGCCATCCGCGACATCACGCCGCGCGTCACCGAGCGCCGAAGGCATCACCAGCAGCGGCTTGCCGAACAGCTCCTCAAAGCACGGTCTGATGAGCGAGTCGCGCGGGGGCAAAGGTTGCAGGAGCGAGAGTCGGACGCGGTGCAGAGGCACCAACAACTCAGTGACAGGTTCCTGAAACTCGATGCCGCCGTGGCAGAGGGTGATGCCGGCTTCGATGCCGAATTGCAGCAGCGGCAGCGGGATCTTCGCGAACAGGAGGACACGGTTGCGAGGCTGCGCCGGGAACTCGCCACCACGGACCGGGAGATGCAGCGTCTGAGCGGCTCGGAGGAAGTAAGCCTCGCCGGGGTCGTCAGCTACCGATCGCTGGCGCCGCTCGTTCCCAGCAGGTTTGATCCCGAGAAGCGGGCCGGCGCCGCCGCGGTCGGCGGGACCGCCGCGGTCTTACTCATGTTTGGCGCGTGGGTCCTGACCCGTACGAAACGCTCCACACAAGATCGGTGACCCGTGGCAATGCTGCGCGTCATGATGTTGTCAACGGACCTGCGGCGCGGGGGGCTGCCCAACCGGCTTGTACGACTGGCGATTCACCTGCGCGGCGCGGGCGTCGAGCCGATCGTCGGCTGTCTTGCCGAGCGCGGCCCTCTCTGCGACGAGTTGGAGTCCGCCGGAATCGAGACCTTTGCGTGCGGGGCGCGCGGTCCGTTTGATGTTTCAGTTCTGTTGGCCCTCGCCAGACATGTTCGCCGCTTCAATCCGGACTTGATTCACAGCTCGCTGTTCCATGCGAACCTGGCCGCCCGTCTTGTCGGTAGACTGGACCGTCCAAGACCGCTGGTTACTTCCACGGTTACCATTGAGATAGAGCGGCGGTGGCACCGCGTTCTCGAGTCGCTGACGTGCGGCGGGTCAGACCTCCACGTGGCGAACTCAGCGGCCGTTGCCGTGCATTTGTGTGAGGACCTGTGCTTCCCGCCTGATCGCGTCGTCGTGATCCCGAACGGGATTTCCCTGCGAGAGATTGACGCTGTCCCGCCCGTCGAGCGCGCCGACCACGGCATCGAAGATGACGTTCCGTTGGTGGTTTGGGCGGGCCGCATGGATCCCGTGAAGAACCTCACGTTTCTCGTCGACGTGATCGACCGGATTCATTTGCACAGATCGGTGAAGGTCGTTCTCCTCGGCGACGGGCCGGAGCGCGCGCGCATGGAGAAACGCATCGCGGACAGGTGTCTCGGGAGTGTCATCACGATGTCAGGTTGGTCGGACAACGTGATCGGCTGGTTGAAGGCGGCGGACGTTCTTGTGTTTCCATCTTTGACCGAAGGGTCGCCCAACGTCGTCATTGAAGCGATGTCGTGTCGATGCGCTGTCGTCGCCGCCGACATCCCGGCTTGTCGCGGCCTCATCGACGACGGCGTGACCGGCTTGCTCTGCGATCCACGCGAACCGGAGGAGTGGGTGAACGCCGTGATGCGGATTCTGGATACGCGAGATAGCGTGTCCGCAGTTGTCTCTGCGGCCCGTCAATGGGTGGTTACCCATCACGACCTCCAAGATGTTGTGTATCTGTGGCGAGAGCTATACGAAAGCCTCACATCTGGGACCGGCGTCGTCGCATTCAGGTGATCCCCCGGTCCGAAAACTTTTTTCTTGCACGCAAGCTTTTGTAATCGCGGAGGTTCGAAGAGGCCGAAGGGTGTGGCAGGGGTCTCGATGCGGCAAATGCGATTTTTTGCCCTTGAAGGATGTGGGGGCGGATGTAGAGTAATCCCTATGGGTGGGGAAAAGTGGTTCGCCGAGGCGTGATGTGAAACCGCATGATCTTCGCAGGCTATTTCGAACATGCGATCGATGCCAAGAATCGCTTGGCGATTCCGGCGAAGTTCCGCTCAAAGATGGATCCGGACGAAGACGGCACAGGCTTCGTGATTGTGCCCGGACAGCCGGGGGACAGACTCTGGCTGTATCCGGAGAAACACTTCGAGCGTCTGGCGGGTCAGGCGGAATCGGCCTTGATCCCGGACGACGACCAATTGCGGTTCGATCAAGTCTTCTTCCCCTTGGCGGAGAGCTTAGAGTTGGACAGTCAGGGTCGGGTTCTGCTTCCCGAGCGGATGCTCAGACGCGTCCGGCTTGGGAAGGAGGTGGTGATCTGCGGCGTGCGCGATCACCTCGAGATCAGGCGACGAGAGGATTTCGAGAAGGAACTCGGCGAGGCATGGGACAAGTGTCGCGAGTGCCAGTTGAAGGCGCGCGACGCGTACAAAGATTCGCGGCGGCAAACCGGCCATGAGGCCGGATAAACCTGGCCAGCGGGCGGCGCGGTGTCGTCCCGGTGAGGTAGGTTCGAGTGACGGTGGCGCGGGGGAAGTCCTCGAGGGGCTTCCTCCCGTCCGCCATCGCTGAGGGGTTGAGGCAAGACAAACGCGCTTGAGGTGGCACAAGGATGGAACTGCTGCTGTTGGCGACGCGGATGGAAGGACCGTTAGATTCCCCCGCCTAGCGGCCGCCAGACAGAGACCGTGGCTGTAGCGGCTCTCGCGGCGCAGATGGCTGATGGGCGCATGGGTGGAGGTGAATCCGTCTATCAGAGGGTGCCGGTAGTCAGGACAGAACCGGTGAATCGCCGTACTCTCGAATCCAACGCGTTGCAGTGGCCCCATTCGTCAAGGAGGATGAATGGGGCTTCCTGCTATTTGGAGCCCGCAACAAGAGCCTCTGGCCTCGGCCAGGGGGTGCCCGGAAAGCCGATCCTGCACAGTTTGCGTCCTCTTGGAGCGGCCGACGCCCCAGATGAGAGCCGCGCGCGTCAGCAAGCGGTCAGCGTTCGCCGAGATGGCCCTTTCAGATGGACGACAACCGACTCCTTTGCGGTCGCGACTCTGCCCTGCAATTCGTGTTCCTCGTCGGCCACGGGGGGGCGACGCTACGATTGGACCCTCACTTGCGCTTCGGGCTGGTATGAACGTCCGACACGGGGGTCGGACACTGCACTGTTTCTTAAGACGCTGTTGAGCAGTTAGCGATTGAGTGTGGCATGGTTGCGGCCGGACGCTGCGCTTTTTCAAACTTAATGCTTGAAATGCCGCGTGCCGGTGAGGATCATCGCGAGGCCGCGCTCGTTGCAGGCGGCGATCGTATCCGCGTCGCGCTTGCTGCCGCCGGGCTGGATGATGGCCGTTACGCCTGCGTCGGCCAGGATGTCGGGGCCGTCGCGGAACGGGAAGAACGCGTCCGAGGCCGCGGCCGCGCCCTTGAGCTTCTCGGCGTGGCCGTTTTCCGCGGCGAGCCAGGTCGCGATGCGGCAACTCATGATGCGCGACATCTGCCCCGCCCCATTGCCGATGAGCATGCCGTCGCGACAGAGGGTAATGGCATTGCTCTTGGTGTGCTTGCAAACCAGCCACGCCAGCCGCAGGTCGGCCATCTCGGCGTCCGTCGGCTCGCGGTCGGTGACGACCTTCCATTGGTCTTCGTTGAGGCCAATGAAGTCGCGAGTCTGAGCCAGCATGCCGCCTTCGATGCGTTTGAAATCCAGCTTGTCAGTAGAGGGTGGTCCAGCCATGTCACCGACCGTGAGAATCCGCACACGCTCGCCCCACTTCTTGCGAGTGCGGATCAGTTCGACGGCTTCCGGTTCGATACTCGGCGTGACCAGCACCTCGACAAAGAAGGCTCCGGCGCCGGCGGTCTTGCCCCACTTCGAGAGTGAATCCATCACGGCTTCGGCGAAGGTGGTATCGACGTTGAAGTTCACGGCGAGGATGCCGCCCATCGCCGCGTTGGGATCGCCCAGATACGCACGGCGATAGGCCTCGATCGGATCAGCGTCGACTGCGACTCCGCACGCGTTAGTGTGCTTGATGAAACAACAGACGTTCGCTTTCTCACGCGGACTCGCCTCGTCAGAAGAGCCGCGGACTTCAGTCCGCGCGGCGCTGGAAGTCGTGTCAAGACTCACATTCCTCGATTCATCAAAGCACCTCACCATCCACGGACGCTCTTGTGAACACACATAGTCAATCGCCGCTGCCGGATCCTCGCCCTTCTTGATGTACCGTTTCGACCCGCCTTCAGTCCACCACCGTGGGGCATTGGCTAGTTGAAATGACTGTCCGAGGCGGTGAGACGCTGCTCCCTTGAAGAGCTTGAGCAATCTCGAGCCGTCATGATCTGCACTCTGACATAGTATGTGTATGTGATCGGGCATCATGGCGAAAGCGATCACACCAATGCTGTGCGTTGTTGCAGATTCCCCGAAGGATTCGGCCAATAATGCAGCGTGTTCCGCCGTCAGTTCAATCGCTTTTCCCTTCATCCTGGCTTTAGCCGATTCTCGAAGGTCGACGCCACCGGAATCATAGGGTGTTTCCGGAGTGTTCCTGACGTTATGGTTGCCGTTCGCACGCGGCGCGCGGCTGACAAATCCGCGCTTGTCGCCGGGCAGCCAGGAGCCATACGTCGTCCACGTTAACAGCCAGCAGGGCGATCGGGGATCGGGTGGTCGGAGAATACTCTCGGTCTCGGTTGCCAATGGTCTTCGGTGGACCGCGCGGACTGAAGTCCGCGGCTCTTCGACGGTGTCGAGCGCCGACTGTCGCGTTTTCGGGGCTTGCGCGCGCGACAATTCGCTGCATAGTTCCAATGCCGCATTGGCGTCTACTTGGTTGTTGAAGGACATTTCGACGAGCGACGACGAGGCGGCTTCATGGCCTTCAGAACCCAACAACGGCCTGAAAACGCCACATTGGTGCGGATTCTCACCGTATCGCAGGATATGCTGCGGTCCAAGAATCGGGGTCTCAAAACCTCCCGCATGTTCTTCGGCATCAAATTGCCCACGAAGCCTCTCCGCGAAGTACGCCGTTACGTGCATGTCGTACCTTGCGGTTATATGGAATGCCACACGCGCCATGTGCTCGCGGAAAGAAGTGGGTACGTCTTCGGCATCACGTAAACACGCCAGCAGCCGTGGATAACTTCGGTGGCCGATGACTGGGAGTAAATGCTCGTGGTTCTTCGCCGCAGCGCGCAACAGACACGGCCCGCCGATGTCGATCATTTCGATGGCTTCATCGAATCTGCAATCCGGCTTCTTGATCGTCTCTTCGAACGGGTACAGGTTCACGACGACCATGTCGATCGGTTTGATGTCGTGCTCGGCGAGTTGGCGCATGTGTTCGGGGTTGTCGCGGTCGGCGAGGATGGCGGCGTGGATCTTCGGGTGCAGCGTCTTGACGCGGCCGTCGAGCATCTCGGGGAAGCCTGTGACCTCCTCGACCATCGTCACGGGAATGCCGGCTTCCTTCAGGTGCCTGGCGGTCCCGCCGGTCGAGATGATCTCGACGCCGAATTCCCCAACCAGCGCCTTGGCGAAGTCGGCGATACCGGTCTTGTCGTACACTGCGATGAGGGCTCTCTTAATCTCGACGTCGGGCATGGTCCGGCACTCGCTACGGCCTTCGTGTTCGCGCAATGAAACGGCCGACCCACGCGGATTAGCGGGTCGGCCTGCAAGCGTATCAGAAAAAGAATTGCCGGCAATCAGGCGCAAGGGGCGGAGCGACAGATATTGCGGTTTCTACCTGGCTTGGCCCCGCGATCGTTGTCGCGTTTCTTGTGAAACGGGGGGCCACGGCTGTTTGCGTGTTTTTGTAGCGGCCAACGTCCCTGTCGGCCGCCAAAAACCGTTGGTCTTTGACGTCCGACACGGGGTCGAACGCTACGTCTCCTCAGAGACTGTTCTAGTCTTCGTCTTCGTCTTCGTCCTCCTCATCCTCCTCATCCTCCTCTTCCTCGTCGGCATCTGCGTCGTCTTCATCGTCATCCGATGCTTCGTCGTCGGCTTCCTCTTCGTCAGCGTCTTCTTCGTCGTCGGCATCCTCTTCCGCGTCGGCGTCTTCCTCGTCGAGTTCGTCCTCCTCCTCCGTCTCATCGAGCCGGCCCAGGCTCTCGTCCGGTTCTGCTTCCGCACCGCCGACCGTTACGAGTCCGTGTCCCCCGGCTGGCTTCGCTGTGCTTCGACTGGCGAGCCAGTCCTCCTCGAACAACGGCTCCTTGCGCTCCAGCTCCTTCACTGCGGCTAGCAGCTTCGCCTTCTTCTTCTTGGCTTCCTCCTCCGCCCCCATTTTGGCCATGCGCTGCATCTTCCGCTCATTGCGGAGGACTTCGGCCAGCTTGGCGGGCGTCATGCGCGGGGCCTTCCGCGAACGCAGGCATGAAAGCTGACCGTCTTTCGACGCCAGCACGATCGACCGGTCTTCCTGACTTGCGGCCGTGTAAGCCACCGCCGTCGCATCAACGCACGTCTTGATCTCACCGTCCCGCGGTGAAACTCGCAGCAACTTCTGCCCTGTACCTCCCGCGAGGAAGAAGTCAAACTCATCCATGTGGACGAGGTAGCGATCGTCCGCCGGGCGATGCCAAAGCCGCTCGCCGTTCCGCGCGTCAAGGACATGCAGGCCCTTCTGGGGCACCAGTTGGTACACCCGGCCGTTGGCGACGATGGGGGCGTCCAGCAGTTGTTCGTCGAATCGCCGCCGCCAAACGAGCTGCCCGTCGAGGTCCTCGGTCTTCCGCTGAAGACAGTAGACGGACCGGTCGCTCGATGCGACATAGACGTGACCCTCATCAACGGCGATATCCGCAAAGATAGGGCCGTCGGTGTGGTATGCCCACTGCTTCTGTCTGGTTGTCATGGCTAGCGCCGCCACGCGCCCGTCCTGGCCGCCAAGATAGAGGAGGCCGTCACGAATGGCTGGCGTCGTCGTAAGCGTCTTGGGCGTGAGTAACTGCCAGTTCTGGAACCCGGTGAGCAAACTCAGGGAATAGAGCCGCTGGTTGGCCGCACCGACGAATAGCCATACCTCATCCTCCAAGCCGACCTTCACGGTCGCGGCACTGGCGGCGCTGCTCGCGGCGAACGGCAGTTTCACTTCATATAGCGGCAGTACGACATCGGCCGCTACGCCGTCTCCAGGCTTGGCTCGGAGCCGGCTGGAGAGTCTGGTCAGACGGCCCTTTGCTTCCCTTCGGTCCACACTGGTGATTTTCAATTGGGCAATCGGCGTAGGCTCCAACTCCCCGTCTGACAACCGCTGCCTGACGTCGAAGACGTGGTCGAGACACACACCGTGCAGTTCTCCGATCGAGATCGTCGCGACGGTCTGTGAGGCCTGGATGATCACTCCTCGGAGAGACCTCGGCTCCATGGCGGGCTCGCCCGTCCGCCGGTTGAATACTCGCACCGAGCCCGGCGTCGTGAAGAAGACGAAGTCCTTCCCATGCGTCGGCCCGCGGACAGCCTGCCCTTCTTCGGCGACAATGTCGGCCCAACGGATGATCCCCGTGGGCGCGTGCACCGCATACACGCGATTACGATCCGTCAAGATGTAGGCGTTGTCATCGAGAAGCGCCACGCGACTGACGGCCTCGCCGGAGGAGAGCGGCAACTGCGTATGCCAGTAGCGTTGCACGCCGAGCTGTTCGAGTGCGCTGTCCGGTAGAAGAGGCGTTGCTTCGGCCATCGCGGGCGCAAAGACAGCGCTCGCCAGGACCGTCAGTACTACTTGGTGGATTCTTCGCAACATCATCCGTCTGCTCCTGCTGTTCAGGCGGGCGCGCGTAGCCCGATGTCGATTGGGTGCCCCCTTTTGGCACTGTCGCCTTCGGCATGGACGGTTGATCGCGTCGGCGTGTGGCCTGGTTCGGCATCGCACTTGAGCGCCAATCGTGGCGGTGCATCGCGAGGCGTACCTGCCGGGCGAACCCGTGTCGTTCGACCTCTCCCGCACGCGTACCGACGGCCGCCCAAATCGAGCGGGCATCTCTGCGTGTCGGGAGTCCAATACCTAATCTAATGTGCTTATGTGGGTTAGGTCAAGGTCGAGATTCCGCGGTTTCGCCGCGTGTCGGCTCACCTTGGCCTGAGCGTCGCCCCCGTCGCGCCGCGACCGGCGCGACGCCGAGGTCCGTTTTTCGCGGGCCGCAGGCGGCCCAAAGTCACACGCACAGCCCATAAGAGTCGGGAGAGCCCAAACGTGTCGGTATCCGGTCATCCTGGGGGGCTTGGAGGAGATGCGGCAACGTCCGCTTCGGTCAGGTGGTAGGGCCGGCGTCGAATTGCACTTGCAAAAGCCGTTTCACCGGTAGATAATGGGATGTTCCCGCTGGTGTTCGGCGTCGTGTGGGCGCGGGACTCGTCCGGCGGGCCATACCTGCACAAGTCCCTGTGGACCTGTGCGAAGATCGCGATGTCGACGGCCTAGGCATTCCACCGGGGGAAGGCGGAAAGAAGACACCCCAGAACACGCGCGGGCCGCCGACTGAAAAGCAAATGCAGGAGGATCATCGTGAGCGTCTTGACGAAAGTCTTTGTCGTTCTCCTGACCGTGGTGGCCATTGCCCTGAGCATGTTAGTCGTTGGGGCCTTCGCGCGACAGGATGATTGGCGCGCTTCAGCATCACATTGGCAGCAGGCGGCCTTAGACGCCCAGGCGAAGGAACGCACCGTCTCCGCGGATGCTGCGATCAAACAGGCCCGGTGGCTCGACCGGCACGGTTCGGACCTTGCCACCATCAGCGAGCTGGAGGCGACAAACGCGCAAAAGGATCGCGACCTGGCCGAGGCAAAACGAAAGCTCGCGGAAAGGGAGAGCTCGCTGGCGATCGAACAGGGCAATGTTACCGCATTGGCCAACCAGAACAAGGTCTTCGTCGCCGACGTCAACAAGGAAAGAGAGTTCAGTGCCAAGCTCTCGAGGAGAAACAGCGAACTGGAACGGCAAAATATCGACCTGAACGATCGTGTGAAGGAGCTTACGGCCAACATCACCATGGCTCGCTCACAGGTTCGCGCGTTACAGCAACAACTCGCCGCTGTCAGCGGCGGCGAGGCCACAGGGCAACCCGCCATCGCCTCGACATCGCCGATGGACGGCACCGCTAACATCGTCGAGGAGCACCTGCCGCAAGTTCTACTCTCACCCTACACCGACGCGCCGGCCCCGATTCGCGGTGAGATCACCAGCATACAGGATAGCTTGGCCAGTATCTCCGTCGGCAGCGCGGACGGCGTCTCACCCGGGATGGAGTTCCTGATCTATCGTCCGAGCACGCGCCATGGCAGACCCCAGTATCTCGGCACACTGCGGGTCATGCGGGTCGAGGCACATGAGTCTGCCGGTCTGATCGAGCATGCCGAAGGCGATATTCGCCCCGGTGATGCGGCCAAGGATGCGGCCAGTCTCGCGATGCGAGGCTGACGACCGTTTTGTGATTTGTCTGCCAGGACAGCCGCCAACGTGCGGTCTGGCAACCTGTTACGACAACGTCCGGAGTTCCGAGCATGAGCCAGCTTCCTTCCACACCAAGTTCCGGCGCCCCACGAGGCAAGGCCACCAACGACATCTACACGGTTCTGGTCTGCATCGGCCTCTTCGCAGTCCTTGGCACGCTGGGTTTCGTTATTTACCGGTGTAGCGAGCTTCTTGGAACGCCCCTGCCCGGCATCATGAGCTGACCCGCACGTGCCATCGCCGCCCGCGGGTTCCTCCGCGGGCCTGCCGCCCAGTCATTTTCTTCCTTGAAATCCTGACCATATCCAGACCATTATGTGACGCCGCGACGTACTGCGTGTAGAATGCTGCCCGTGCGGAGAACCTTCCGCCCCATGGGCGGGTGATTCACCAGGGTGCGCTGCACGGATGCGCGTGCGGTTTAGAAAGGAACTGGCGGCTTGTTATTCGATTCCTTGCTGGGCATGTTCAGTGTCGACATGGGCATCGACCTGGGCACCTGCAATACGCTTGTCTGCGTCAGAGGCGAAGGCATCGTCCTGAACGAGCCTTCCGTTGTCGCCGTGCGCAAGGGTACCAACCAGGTCCTCCAGAATGGCAACGCGGTCGGTCTTGTCGCCAAGGAGATGCTCGGCAAGACCCCCGGCTCCATCACAGCCGTGCGGCCGCTCAAGGACGGCGTCATCGCCGACTTCGACATCACCGAAGCCATGCTCGGCTACTTCATTCGCAAGGTTCACGGGGGACGCCGCTTCTTGAGGCCGCGCGTGGTCATTGCGGTGCCATCAGGGATCACCGCCGTCGAGAAGCGGGCGGTCTACAACTCTGCCGAGCGCGCCGGCGCCAGGCGGGTCTATCTGGTCGAGGAGCCCATGGCGGCCGGGATCGGCTCGGGACTTCCGATCGCAGAGGCCCGGGCCAGCATGATCGTTGATATCGGCGGCGGCACGACCGAGGTCGCCATCATGTCCCTGGCGGACATCTCCGCGAGCGAGTCCATCCGCGTCGCAGGCGACGACATGGACGAGGCGATCATCGCCCACATGAAACGAACCTACAACATGCAGATCGGTCCTCAGACGGCCGAGATGCTCAAGATCGAAATCGGATCCGCATCGCCGTTGGATGACGAGGCCTCCACCGACGTGAGAGGGCGCGACATGATCAGCGGCCTGCCCCGCAAGACTGTGGTGACGAGCCAGGAGATCCGCGAGGCCCTCCGAGAGCCGATCAGCCACATCCTGGACGCCGTTACGCATACTCTGGAGCAGTGCGAACCCGAACTCGCCGCCGACTTGGTCGACAACGGCATCCATGTGTGCGGGGGCGGGGCGTTGCTGAGGGGATTGGACACCGTGATGGCGGATGCCACCGGCCTGACCGTCCGCGTGGTTGACGACCCCCTGTCTTGCGTCGCGCGCGGTACCAGTGTGTACCTCGATAACCTCGCCACCTGGAAGGACACGCTCGACTCGGACCGCGACAACGTCTGAGCTGGATTGCGTAGTGTGTGCGCGCTGGGGGTGTTTGGGATTCCCATCAACTTGAGCCAGCCGGCAGGACCGCACTGTCGGCACGACCGCTCAGGTCTGCGACAACTGACTCGATCCGTGATGCAGCCTGTTGCCGCGCTTGGGCGAGGTCATCGCCGGGTTGCCTTGCCAGCACGTAGAACTTGATCTTCGGCTCAGTGCCGCTGGGGCGGGCGATTACCTTCGTGCCGTCCTCCAGCGTACAGAGGAGGACGTTGCTGGGGGGCAGATCGTAGCGGCCGACGACCTTGCCGGTGCCGATCTCGCGAATCTCACCGGTCGCGATGTCGGCGATCGTTGAGACGGCGGCACCGCCGATCATGGCGGGGGGGTCGCGCCGCAGCGTCTCCATCAGGTTCTTGATCCTGTCGGCGCCCTCCTTGCCGGGCATCACGATGCTTTTCGCGCCTTCCTCGAAGTAACCGAATCGGGCGAACAGACCTTCGAGAACGGTGTAGAGGCTCTCGCCCTCTTCCGCGGCGACGGCGGCAAGCTCCGCGATGAACGCGGCGCTGGTCACGGCGTCCTTGTCCCGTGCAAACGAACACGGCAGGTAGCCGTAGCTCTCCTCGGCGCCGAAGATGAACGTCTTGCTCGGTTTGTTCGGCTTGCCGTCCAATTCGTACTGACGCATCTTCGCACCGATCCACTTGAAGCCGGTCAAGACTTCTTCGACTTCCGCCCCGTAGGCTCTGGCGATCTCCTTCATCAGATCACTACTGACGATTGTCGTGAGCACGACGGCGTTGTCCGGGAACAGGTCGTTCTTGGTGAGTTGGTCGCAAATGTAGTGGGTCAATAGCGCGCCGATCCGGTTGCCGGAGATGAGCACAAACTGCCCGTCGGGGTCGCGGACGGCGATGCCCATGCGATCGGCGTCGGGGTCCGTTCCGATGACGAGGTCCGCACCTTCCCGTTTGGCGAGTTCGACGGCCATGTTCAACGCGGCAGCTTCCTCCGGGTTGGGGGAATCGACGGTCGGGAAGTTCCCATCCGGCTCGGCCTGCTCCGGGACTTCGATGACATGCTGGAAGCCTCTTCGCTTCAGGGCTTGTGGCGTCAGCATTCCGCCTGTTCCGTGCAGGGAGGTAAACACGATCTTGAGGCTTTCGCCTTGCTTCCGGCAGGCGTTCGGGTTGAGACATGAGGCCTGCACCCGATCGAGGAAGGCATCGTCGACATCGCGACCGACCATCTTGATCAGCCCGGCGGATTTCGCCTCGTCAAGATCAAGCGATTTGATGTTGCCGAATCCGCCGACCGCACGGACCTCTTCGATGATCGCGGAGTCATGCGGCGGGACAACCTGCCCGCCGTCGGTCCAGTACGCCTTGAAGCCGTTGTACTGGGGCGGGTTGTGGCTCGCCGTCACCACAACGCCACACGTGCAGCCGAGATGCCGAATGGCGAAGGATAACTCCGGTGTGGGCCGAAGGGCGTCGAAGAGATATGTCGTGATGCCGTTGCCGGCCATGACGCACGCCACGCGCGCGGCGAACACGTCACTGTTGTGCCGGCAGTCGTAGGCCACTGCGATGCCCGCCTGCATGGCCGCCGGACCTTGCCTGACGACGTAGTTGGCGAGACCCTGCGCGGCGGCGCCGACGGTGTAGATGTTCATGCGGTTCAGGCCGGCGCCCATGATTCCGCGCAGGCCGCCCGTGCCGAACTCAAGATCGCGGTAGAAGCGGTCGATCAACTCCGCCTCGTCGTCGCAGCTTTGGAGTTCGCGGATTTCCTGTTTGTCCGCCTGGGCAATGGCGCGGTCATCGAGCCAGGCTTCGATGTTCGCAATGACGGTCGCGTCCATTTGCAGTCCCTCGGCTGGGTGTTTCGGCCGGTCCAAGCATCGGCGTTCCTCGGGACTGTATCGCAGCCGCCTGGCCGGGGGAAGTGCCGTTGACGCCGCAGGCGAACGGAGGGTGGAGGCCGCAACGCCCGTGATCGGATATCGTTCAGGCGGATTCCCGGAGGCACTTGCCCTTGTGGCGGCCGATGATAGAATGGCGTTGGCTTCGAGGCGCAGGCCGTGAGCCTGCGTAACGGGCGATTAGCTCAGTTGGCTAGAGCGTGCGGATCACACCCGCGAGGTCACAGGTTCAAGTCCTGTATCGCCCAATCCAGGCCTGTCATTTGCGCCGTCGCCATGACTGACCCAACCACCAAAACCGAGCACGACAGCTTCACGACGACAAGGATGTCGTTCGGCGAGCACCTGGAAGAACTCCGCAAGCGACTCATCTGGGCCATCGCCGGTCTCGTGGCCGCAACGATCGTCTGCTTCAACTTCGGCGATTCGATCATCGAGATCCTCACGACGCCCTACTGCGTGGCGATGGAGCAATTGGGCTTCACGCCGCACATGATCCAGCTCAACCCGATCGAGTCGTTCATCGAGTACTTCAAGATATCGCTCAAGTTCGGGTTGGTCCTGGCGTCGCCCTGGATCCTCTACCAGCTTTGGAAGTTCGTGCAAACGGGCCTCTTCCCGTCGGAGCAGAAGATCGTCAAGTATTTCGCGCCTTCGTCGATCTTCCTGTTCGTCGTCGGCGCAACGTTCATGGTTGCCGTCGTCCTCTCGGGCCTGCTGAAGTTCCTGATCGCGATCTCGATGTGGTTCCCGCTGCCGAGCCACGACAACTTCTTGTACAAACTGTATCAGGGGAAGGGGAACGGCGCCGAAATAGCGGCGACGCGGCCGGCCATTCCGCCGACGAACGTCCCCGTGCTCGTGGAGGACCCGGCCAAGCCGGAAGAGGGGCAGCTCTGGTACAACAGCCGGAAGAAACGACTCAACGTCTCCAGCGAGGGAGAGACGTACTACCTCGATTTGCAGAAGGCCAGCAGTCGTCAGTTCGTGCAGCCGTTCTTCAGCATCTCGGAGTACCTGGGATTCGTTGTGAATCTCGCGCTGGCGTTCGGGTTCGGCTTTCAAATCCCGATCGTCGTCGTGTTTCTGACGGCCATGCGGATCCTCAGCGCCCGCGAATTAGCAAGCATGCGCAAGTACGTCATCCTGGGCGTGGCGATCCTCGCGGCCATCCTCACACCCACGCCGGACGTCGGCACGATGCTCCTACTGGCGGTGCCCATGCTTCTGCTCTTCGAAGTCGGCCTGGTAATCAGCCGAATCCTCGAACGCCGTGCCGCATAGTGCAGCTCAAAGAGCGATTCAGGAAGTAGGGTCCGCACAGAGTTTGAGAAACTCTTGGTTTTCAGGTACTGCCTGCGGGCCGGCTTGGCTGACTGTTCTTCGGAGCCATTAGAGCGTTTTAGGGTTGAGGTTGCGTACTCCATTGCCGCTTCGGTGTGGCGTCGGCCCCCGGTGGCCGACGGGGATGACCGATTGGCTGACCTTCTCTGGGGTGGAACGCTGACCGCTTGCCAACGCGCGCGGCTCTGATCACCGCCGGCGGTGTAGGCAATCTCAACCTTAAAACGCTGTAGAGAAGCAGTCAAACCAGCTCAATCCCCTGCACGACCGTGCGCGGGAAAGCAAACAGCGACCGGAATGCGCGGCAGCGAGAAACGCAGATTATGGAGTGAATACCTGCTACTCCGAGCGCACCACGATGCACGAGAGGGTGCATCATAGAGCGAAACAAGAACCGCCCCCAAGGGGAGTCGAACCCCTGTCGCCGGCATGAAAAGCCGGTGTCCTAGGCCTCTAGACGATGGGGGCAGAACGTCAATTCATAGTGAAATCCCGCGGGTCTGTCAACCGGCCCGGCGGGCGATATCGGACTGACGACGGCTTGCCTCGCGGCCCATGCTCGGTGGCGTCGGCCGATGGGGTGTCGCGATGGTACCTCGCTCGCGCGTCGGGCTGGTTCTAGGCGAACGGCGGCGGCCATGTGTTACAGGTCGGTTCCGTATTCTTTGTGATACCAGTCGAAGGCTTTGCGCATGCCTTCATCGAACTCGACTTCCGGTCGCCAGTCGAGTAGTTGCTGCGTGCGAGCGCAACGGATGCGTTGAGGAAGCCCGGTCAGGGCGATGGCCGATCGCCGCATTACGCCTTGCCGAGGCCCCTTGCGGACGAGGAATTCGCCGAGCCATGCAAAGAAGAAGGCGACTTTGTAGGAAATGCGCTTCTTGATGCGCGGGACACCGAAACCGTCCGCCATGGCGTCGAAGTATTGTTTCTGCGTAACTCGTTCGTTGCCGGCAACAACGAGCGCGTGCCCTGCTGCCTCGGGATGCCGGCCCGCCAAAACAACCGCCCTGACGGCGTCCTCGACATATATCAGGGCCATTTCGTTCGATCCGTCGCCAATGATCATCATGAGATCGTCGGTCATGATCGGGGCGAGATAGGAGTGCATGGTTCGGTTGCCCGGCCCGTAGAGGTATCCGAGGCGGACGATGACCCACTCCATCTGGGGTTCGGCTTTCTGACGGACGACAAGCTCGGCGTGGTACTTGGCTCGGCCGTATGCGAACCACTTTGGGGGTTCACTGACGGGCGTGTCCTCGTCTATTTCGCGGCCCGAGGCGAGGATCGCGGGCGGGTAGACCGCGCACGAACTGATGTGAACGAATCTGCGCACGCCGTTTTCGCGGGCCGCGGCGAGAAGCCTGGCGGTTCCCGCAACGGTCGTCCGGTGGAACTCCTGTTCCGTGCCGACAATCTCGACCCGCGCGGCGGAATGATAGACGACCTCACAGCCGTCACAGGCGGCGCGGAGGGAGTCGAGGTCATCCAAGTCGCCAGTGGCGATTTCGGCGCCGAGCGTGGCGACGCCTTGTCGATCGCTGCCCAGTCGAACCAGAGCGCGAACGTCATCGCCGGCGGCTTGGAGCTGTTGTATCAGGTGCTTTCCGACGAAGCCGGTACCGCCGGTGACAAGGACTTTCATGGGGTGCAACCGTCAATCGTGGTTGTGCGGTTTCAGGACGAGGCAGTCGGCTCCCGTTTGGGTCGCTTGGGCAGCCAGCGCGGGACGTTTCGACAATACTCGAGATACGACTCACCGAAGCGGGCCTTGAGCCGTGGTTCTTCTATTCGCGTCACCTGCAATTGGGCGATCGGGAAGCCCAGCAGGAACAAGGTGAGGATCCCCGGGGAATGCCAAAAAGCGGCCTCGCCCAGGATGGTGAGCAGCAGCATGGCAGCAATGGGGTTCCGCATCCAACGGTAAGGCCCGGTGGCAACGAATTCGGTGGGTGGATCGAATTCAACGAAGGGTCCCTTGCCGACGATGACCAGCCAAAGCGATGAGATGAGATACCCGACGATGCCGACGACGAAGAGGACCACGCCGAGGTCGCGAAGGGCGGGGACGCGATCGAGCCATTGCCCCCAAACGTCTGGGTAGACGAACTCTCCGAGGTAATGAAAAGCGGTCGGGACACCGACGAGGATGAATGCGAGGAAGGAAACTGCGTAGGCCACCATCTTGCAGGCGAGCCACGTCGGTTGCGGATGCTTTGCCGACTGGGTGGGTTCTACCATCTGACTGCGAATCCCGCCGTCATCCACTTGCTGGATTCCACGGCGTGGACGACCGCCAACTCGCCCTCCTTCAGCTCGCCGGTGCGGACCATCTCGTCGAGATGGAGGAGCGTCGCGGCGCCTCCGCAATACCCGATGGTATCACTGCGGAACTTGATCTTGTCTCGCGTGATGCCGAGCCGGTCCAGGAAGGCGGGAATCTTGTCGTCATACAACTGCCGAGTCGGAATGGAGACGACGTAGTGGTCAACCGTGCTCGGGTCGATGTTCATCTGCTTGGTGAAGCTGCAAAGGCCTTGCAGCAGTAGCGGTGCGGCATTGTCGTTGACTGCCGAGAAATCCTGCCAGAGATGGTGCGTGCCTGCATCATAAAGTTGCGGGATTTGCTGCGAGGCTTTCATGAGGTCTGTGGCGGCGCCGCCCGCCGTCATGCCCGCGGGGCGCCCCGCGCCGACGGACTCGACAAAAGTATCGATGATTTCCCGACCGGGCTTGCCGTTCTGGTTTGCCTGGAGCACCAATGCGCCGGCTCCGTCCGCCAGGATCCACCGCAACGCGGCGTGGACCTTGTCCATCTTCGCCTGGTTGAAGTAGCAGCTTCGCAGGTAGATCGACGAAAGCTGGCTATAGGCGACGAGCGCGGTTTGATAACGCCCGGTTCGGAGGCTGTCGTACGCGATCTGCACGGCCTTGCCGACGCCGGTGCAGTTCGAGTGTACCTCGATCTCGGCGCAGTTCTGTACGCCGAGCCGCTCCTGCAAGAGGGCGCTCGTCGGCGGCGTGCTCTGATCGTAGGAAGGGCACGAGATGACGATGAGGTCGAGTTGGGAAGGCTCCACCTCGGCCATTTCCAGCGCGTTGCGCGCGGCCTTCTCTGCGAGGCTGCTGAAGTTGTGCGTCATATCGCCCGTCTCGGGGTCGACTGCGAAGTGACGCGTGCGGACACCGCCGCGACCGAGCATCTTCTGACCGAGATTGCCTATGAAGCTCTTGACCTTGGGAGGCGCGTCATCCAACGGCCCCAAGACAGCTTCGACTTTGTCACTCGGTATGGGCGCTCCCGGCAGGTAACTACCGGTGCCTGCGATTCTGACAGGTAGGAATGACATAGGACTCCCAGCCAAAACACTCGTTCTCCCGGCTGGCCACCGTTTGCGGCGTGCAAGCCCCTCGCTCGCCGCGCAAAGCGGGCGGACAACTCCGATGGCAAGCGGAGTATAATAGCAAACCATCAACCGGCAGTCCAACGCTTTGCCCGAAAAGAGCCACGCCCTTCGCCGTGGGCTTGGGAGCAGGCAGGGCGTGGACGGCCCCGAGTTCCTCGATCGCCTTCCACCCGATGGCTATGCGTCTGTTATTGCTTTCAGGAAAGAAGGTTATGTGTTGAGCGAGGGGACAGCAAGACCCGATTCCCGAACAACGTAGGGGCTGGCCGGCTGGCGGAGGAAGGCCCAGCCTTGACCGACACCTGGCCTGCGAAAGAATCGCGCATGAAGACCGGCTGGAGTTTGCGAAGCTCTTGCTGCCCCGCCTGCTTCGATACTCTCCGCGTGACCCGTTGTGACAGAGTCGCTCGGGTCTCGTCACTCCCATCCGGTTGTGGAGGACTTGGTACCCGGGGATTGGACGACCGCCGCATTCCCCGAGACGTGTTGCCCGATGTTCGGTCAGCCGGTCAGGCACGAGCCTGCTCCACGCACACCGGTCCTCCCGCGAGCCTCGCATCTCGATAGGTTGTGACGGAGGTCGGTGAGATGGACGCGCGTGATGGCCCGTGTACTGGCCCGAAGTGTGGGACGGGGAGTCCCCGACTCAGCTACAAGTTTCAGCGCCTTCGCGAGGAGATTCGCACAGCGATTCAGCGAGGCGACTTCATCGGCCGGCTTCCCGGCGAACGAGAACTCGGACGAAAATACGGGGTCAACGCAAAGACCGTGAACAAGGCCCTGTGCGACCTGAGCAGCGAAGGTCTTCTCGTGCGGCACATCGGGAAAGGTACGTTCGTCGCCCAGAACGACTGCGACGGCCGGAACGGCGAGCCTGGAAAGACATTCCGCTGGCTGCTTCCGGAAGCCACCCACAGAAACGCAAATCGGGAGGCCTTGCTTGCGTCAGTATCGAGCGCACTGGCCGCAAGGCGCCACAATGTCGAGAGAGTTGTGGCGGTCGGCAACAACGGCTCCCCGGAGATTCCGTTGCACTGTTGGCCCGCCGCAACGCGGTCCTCGACGGACGGGCTGATTGTGTATCCACGGGATCCGTTGTCCGGTCATTGGGGCCGACTGAACGAAGCCTGCCTGGCGGAGGCATGGCGTCGCCATGTCGCGGTTGTGGTGTTAGGAGGCGTTGCCTCGGTGGCCAAGCTTGATGCCGCAGTTCCGGACTTTGTGGACGCCGGTTTTCGTTTGACGGAGTACCTGATCCGTCTTGGGTGTCAGGAGATCAGGCTTCTGGTGACCGAAGAGAAGACGCGCGAGGCAAGGCTGGTCGTCAGCGGGTGTCATGCGGCGGGTTTGCGGTTCAATCGTCCAGTTCATAGTGTGGTGCTCTCCGAACGGAAGGAGGGGGGGATGACGGCCAAGGCCACCGCCTTTTTGGAGATGCTGGGCCAAGCCGGCACAGCGCCTCGACGCGGAATCCAGGCCGGGCTCATCTGCGTGGGGCGCGCGGCAACACAGGTCGCGAGCGCGTCCGAGGCGATCGGCGAACTGCGGGTGCGAGGCAGCCTCGCTGTTGCCTGCGTCTTGGAGGCGGGCGATCCGATGGCTGGAGCCCTGGGGTTGACGTCATACGAGGTGGACCCCGAGAAGATCGCAGAGTGGGGGGTACGCCTGCTGCTGGATTCGAGGCCGGGGCACATGCCGGTTGAGATTATCGTGCCTGGTGAAGTCGTAATCCGCGGGCCGATCGGAAAAAAGAGTCCAAAGCGGCAGGCTGAAGACTCGATCACGCAACCTGCTGGGAGGGTATCTGCGGGGCGCGAGGTCACATCCGACGCGAATGTCTAGCCGCCAGCGGTATGGCCAAACCTCGCATCGGCCCCCGCGATACCGAACGTGGGGTCGGCCCAGACGATCCCGAACGCAGCATCGGCCACTGCGGCCGATGTCGGTGAGTGAATGCCGCTCAACGACCCTCGTCCGCCGTGGGGGCGGACATCAACCCTCTCGACTCTGAATTCTCTCCTCCGATCTCTGAGGCATCCGGCCGATGGTATTCCTATCTGGTGGGATTGATTGTGCCGGGCAGGGCGTCCATAATGAAGGTTTAGTCGCTTCGGGCGACGTCCAAGGTCGACAGTCGGAAAGGAACAACCGCCAATGGGAGCCACCCTCGACGCCCTGTGTCGCCTGCAAGAGGTCGAGCTACAAATCGCGGAGTTGCAGCGGGGAATCGAGAGGAAGCGTCGCGTCGTCAGGCGACACGAGAAGCGGATCGCAGATCTGGACCGGGACATTGAGGCGCGCCGGAAGGCGATTCAATCGGACCAGGCGGAAGCCGATGCCGTCGACCTGGACGTGAAGTCCCGCGAGGCGGAGATTGCGAAGCTGCGTCAGGCGTTGAACACCACCAAGACCAACAAGGAATACTCGGCGGTCCTGACGCAACTGAACACGAACAAGGCCGACAACAGCAAGCTTGAAGATCGCTGCTTGGGCATGTTCAACCGCATCGACGAGAAGAAACAGCAGTTAGCCGCGATCCGGGCCGACCGCGACGCGGAAAGCGAGAGGCTCGAGGGGGCAAAGGCTTCCGTCCGGGCGATCGAGGAGAAGTCGCGGGACAAGCTGACGAGACTCTTCGAGGAACGCGAAGTCGCCGGATCCGCGGTTCCGGCATCGACGCTCGATATGTTCAATCGCGTTGCCAACAAGCACGACGGCGAAGCGATGGCGATGGTCATCCGGACGCATCCGAAGCGGGCGGAGTACGCCTGCGAAGGGTGCAACATGTCGATCAGGATCGAACAGATCAATAGTCTGCTCTCGCGCGACGAGGCAGTACTGTGCAACAGTTGCGGGCGCATCCTTTTCTACGAATCTCCGGCCGAATCGAGGGCCAGCTGACGCTTCGCGACGGTCCCAATCTCAATGAAATTGACGATCCATATCGATGGTGGCGCCAGGGGCAATCCCGGCCCGGCCGGCGCAGGCGTTGTCATCCGGGATGAGAACGGTCGCTCCCGTTTGGAGGCCGGCTTCTTCCTGGGCCGCAAGACCAACAACGCGGCTGAGTATACCGCCCTGCTGAAAGCGCTCGAAGCAGCCCGGGCAGCGGCAGCCGATGAATTGGTGATCTTCTCCGACAGCGAGCTGCTCGTCCGCCAGATCAACGGCGATTACCGTGTCAAGAGCAAGACCCTCCGCGAGCTGTTCGATATCGCGTTCAGCCGTCTTCGCGAATTCAAGAAGTGGTCCATCTCCCACGTTCGGCGCGAGGCCAACGAGGACGCCGACGAGATGGCCAACAAGGCGATGGACGCGGGCGCGGATGTGTGCTTTGTTGACGATTTGCGGGGAGACTCGACGCCGGACCGCGCTCGTGAGCAAACCGAGCAACGCGGCGATGAATCACGGGTCGTTCATGTACGCTGTGTGAAGCCACCGGGCAAACGCGTGTGCCCGGCGCGATGCGACAGTGACACGGTATTCACTTTCGACGATGTCGTCCCGCCCGGCATCTGTCTCGGCGTTGCCGGCGCCATGCTCGATGCTGTCAGCGCTGCAAAGGAATCGGAGAAGGCCGTGGAAGTTCGGTGCCCCCGTGCGGAGTGCGGGGCTCTCTTCGAGATAAGTCCGGAGTAATGTCTCCTATTGACCGTTGAATAGAGAAATAACTCACAGTACGAGTCTCGCATGTGCAAAGAAGGATCGCATCAGCGTCTCGTTCGATTCAGTCCGCTCAATCGAGTCGATGCGCACGGGGCCCAGGTTCGACACACCCCTCCGGGCTATGAGCCCGGAAGGTAATCTCCTGGCCCAATCGCCGGAACGTCTAAAATGACAGTAAGTTACAGAAGGCGCGAGAAGTTACGCCCGTTTTGGCTTGGCTCCACATGTTGAACATGTTGCACATATAGCACGCGTCTACGCCACGATTACGCCACACTCGGGAGCGCTGTCAAGGCTCGTTTCTTGGGGACGAGGCTGGTGCCGAGCTTCAGGCCGGCGAGGAAGCGCGGCCGACGACGAACACGCAGAACGCCCCCCCCCCGGTCGCCAACCGCCACTCTCGCAGGCAACCCAGCACGAACGAACGCCCGTCACGATATCCAGACAAAACTCCCCACAACGAGAGCCACAAGCGCAGCGGCCTCCAAGCAGCACAGTACCAACGCCGCAACGGCGAACGGCCGATCCGACGCCTGCCGGACCGCCCTGATCGAAGCGGCGAACCCAAGCGGCAAGCCGATCAGCATCGCGCCCGTACCGAGCGTCGAGAGCAAATGCCCTCAGCAGAAGGCCCGGCTCAAGCCGTAGCCAGCCAACGGTATCAGCGAGATGAGCAGTGCCCGTTTGCCGGTCATGCGCGTGACCCCATAAAGTACCGCGGCATGGTCGCACCGCCGCGACCATGCCACGAGTGAATCGCTTGTCTGGAGTATAGGCGTAGGCCGCCGGCTCGGCAGCAATCACCCCGCCGCGATCACCTTCCCAAACGCCCCCGTCCCCGCGCCATACTCGAACTTGTAGCCCTGCTCCGCCAGCACCCATTCCAGGGCGGCGATCGCGCCGACGGTATCAACCGCATCGACGTAGCCCATGTGGTTCAGGCGGATGATCTTACCCTTGAGGTGGGCCTGACCGCCGGCGCAGTGGATGCCGTACTTGCTTCGCAGCGTCTTGCGGAGCGCGCCTTCGTCCACGCCGTCGGGGACCATGACGCCCGT
>JBDRKQ010000080.1:0-3030 GCA_043813895.1 Planctomycetota bacterium | reverse complement strand
CCCCAGCGAGCCGGGCCGGGTGGCCCACCTCCTTTGCGAGGTGGGGGAACCGATGATCGTTGGGAAAGTTTCCTAATCACCAAATTACCCCGGTAAAAGAAGAATCCGGACAAATAGTTGCTGGCGGGTTCCGAATACGCTTATAAGGGGAGCCGACGGACGACCTGATCGTTCGCCTCGCTATGACTTCGTCCTCAGGAGAACCACGCATGCTCGCAGAGCAATTCTGGCACGGACTCTTCGAAGTACCGCAAATCGCAATCGTCATGGGGTGCCTCGTCCCGATTGCCGGCGTCATCGCCTACTATTGGTACATGGCTCAGAAGGTACGGTCTGAGAACGAATTGAAGCGAACGTTGGTAGACCGAGGGCTGTCTGCTGCCGAGATTGAGCGAATCCTGACTGCCCATGGGAAAGATCCACGCGAATAGTGCTGTGTCACACCTAAACCATCGGGTGGTACGGGCGTCCCGCCCGTTCGAAATCGCGTCGCCATGGTCTTGCACGGGCGAGCCGCCCGTACCACCCAACCCGCATATTTATGCGTGACAAAGCTCTAGCGTCGATAGCCTTTCATCCGCAATCCACACCGAAACCGCCGGGTGCCACTGGCAGCTTGCCTGCCAGTGTGCAGCGCGCCGGAACAGGGCTTGCCGTTTGGCGGCCCACGTAACACCCGTTCCCACAGCATCGCCCCCCCTGGCCGGCTGCGCACACGTCGCCAACACCTTCCTTCTACTTTCTCGGTTCTTCCGCAGAATCTGTGGGTGTGATCTGGTGGAACCAGCTCCGCGGTTTCCCCCAGGCCCCATCCTTAGGCTTCTTTCCCCTCGCGGGTTGGCGTGCGTGAGGCAGAGCGGCGAGGGGCGGCGGCTTCAGCGGATCATTCGTTCCGGTCGGGATCGTATCCAGGTCCGCCGCGCGCAGCTTATTCTCGCTTCCGCCCAAGGATCGAAGGCCCCCGACATTGCTCGACGATTCTACTTCTCGGCAGCCCATGTCCGGGCCGTCATCAAGTCCTTCAATGCCGACGGGTTCGAGGCTTTGGTACCCAAGTACGGCATCGGAAGACCTGCGAAGTTCTCCGAAGAACAGTGCAGTCTTATCGTGGAGACGGCGCTCTGTCCGCCTGATCTGTCGGGGCAACCGTTCACGCGCTGGTCGCTGGCGAAGTTCCGAGACTTCATCATCCAGCAGTGCGTGGTGGATTCGATCAGCCTCGAAACCCTTCGCCAGATGCTCAAGGACGCCAAGGTCAAACTGCGCCGCACGAAGACCTGGAAAGAATTCAACGATCCCAAGTTGGCGTCTAAAAAGAACTGATTCGACGCCACGTGAACCAGCGCGCCGCCAACGGCCCGACGATCGCCTTCGACGAGTTCGGTCCCCTGGAAACTCGTCCGCAGCAGCGGCATTCAGGATGCCCAAGAGCCCGTCCGACGTTGTAAGGGTTCTACGGAAGGACCTGGAGGACGCGAGACAGGCATGGATTGACACGTCAACATCCGATGTTGAACGGCAGGGTCGTGAAGTCTCCAGCTTCCTTGTCTATCGCGATTCGTTGGAACACGTCCTAGACTTCCACGCTCTGCGGCATACGTTTATCAGCAACCTTGTCCGGGGCGGCGTCAATCCGAAGGTCGCTCAAGAGTTGGCTCGACATTCCACCATCACCCTCACGATGGATCGTTACTCACACACGGTCATGGGAGAACTCTTGGCGGCTCTGGATGTGCTGCCTGATTTAGCGGGGGAGTCTCCCCCCGTTCACGATCAGCAGGCCACCGGGACACACAGCTGAGGACCGGGCCGTCGGCTTGGTGTCTGGCTTGGTTTTTTACTTGGTGTTTCTGCTGCCGTCGCCACCTGATGCCAAGGCGAGCCTTTCATCGAAGCTCACCCTTCGCAGAAACCTAATGTTTGCAGGGGTTTGGACGGTGGCTGACGGTCTATGTCACCACCAGTCAGGGATGGGCCCGCCCGGACTCGAACCGGGAACCAAGAGATTATGAGTCCCTTGCTCTAACCATTGAGCTACGGGCCCGTAGCTTCGTAACGTACTGCCAGCGTAGGGATGGCGACGCCGCTGGTCAAGGCCGAGTCGGCCCGGGAAGGCGCGCGCAACAACCGCAATGAAGACTGTGCCGTGTCACAGCGGGTGAGTCGGTCGGGCGATCTCGTGTTGAAGCGTTTTCTCCCAGGCCTCCGAGAGAACGCCGGCGATAGCGAACGAACGGCGATGCAGAGGCGAGTGCGGCCGAGACACGTTCCACGGGGCGGCGGAGAACTACGCCGACGTTCCGGGGAATTGGAAGCTGCGACCTGCCATTCTGGCCTGATCGGCGACCCTGCACTGCAAGAGGTCGCACACTCCTCCTGCGTCGACCATTAGCAGCCCGTGGTAATGCTGCGGCGCCGCGCCAAAGCCGGTGGGCGTCCTCGCTGGAAACGCGCGCCTTGATCCACTGCTCGCCGTCTCAACACGTGCTGTTATGTAGTGTAAGACCCACGAAGGCTGCGTTTGCGCGCACAGTTCAGTGCCCGAGTGCCAGCTTCCCGCAATCGCCGAACCCACCCGCCGGGTTCCGTCGGGCCAACCGCAGAGGCTGCCTGCACCGCGCGCCGGAGCTTCAAGATTCTCGGACTCCACACCTTGACACGCCATTTCCGTGGCGGTAGTATGATTATCGGTCGGGTGGGCCGCGCCGGCGGAGGCGCTGCCTCAGGGGTATGCGTGAACAGGAGGCATGTCATGCGCGCACCCCACACCTATCGGATGAAGGCCGAAACCGGCTCCACGCGGGCGACACACTCTGCGCGCACAACACTCTGTGCGAGCCCGAGGCTTGCCGCACAGGCAACGCACACCGCACGAGCAACACCCCACGTGCGGACGACGCGCACACGGATCGCGATCGGCATCTTGCTGGTCGCGGGGATGGTGCTTGCCGACGCACCATTGGCACGCGCCGTGGACAAGGGCGCGCCGCCACACTGGGGGGCCGGCATGGGGGTCGGCCAATACGCCAT
>JBDRKQ010000079.1:0-2475 GCA_043813895.1 Planctomycetota bacterium | reverse complement strand
ATTTCCGCGGGTTCGAACCCGATCACGAGGCGATCTATCCCGACATCGATATCTATGTGCAAGCCTCGCGCCGCGAGTCCATGTCCAACAGCGTGATCGAGGCCATGGCGCGAGGCATCCCCTGCGTCGTCTCAGACGTCGGCGGCCTGCCCGAAACCGTCGACGATGGACGCACCGGCTTCGTCGTACCGTCGGACCGACCGGAGCGATATGCCGAAGCGCTCGACTATCTTCTGTCCGATCGAGCCACGTTTGCGCGATTCAGCAACGCCGCCGTCGAGAGGGTACGCAGCGATTTCGACCTCGCCGCCACACTGCGCCGCACCGTCGAAACCGTCCTGGGTCTCAGCAGTAGTCTGAAAGCTGATAGCTGACAGCTATCAGCCAACCGTAAGCCGCTCTACACCGTCTTTCGCTCGCTTCGATAGGGCCGCGCGTGAGACTTGTGCTTCTCGTAGTTCGCGAGGTACTTCTTGAAGAGGTCCTTGTGCCGCTTGATGATCAGCACGTTCTCGGCGTTTTCCTCTTCCGCGGCCTTGGTGTAGTTGTACGAGCCCGTGATGATTGTGTGAGTGTCGATCAGAATGACCTTGTTGTTCGCCGTCTTGTGCTCGGCGTCGATGAGCACCTTCACGCCGGCCCGCCGCAACACCGGCAGCCTGCCGTAGGTCATCTTCTCCTGCGAGGCGTCCGCGATCACCTCACATTCCACGCCGCGCTGCTGCGCCTCGATCAGGGCTTCCGCGATCGGTTTCGACGTGAAGAAGTACGCCTGCACGAGGACGCGCTTCTTCGCCCTGCCGATCTCCTCGACGATGCGCGCCTGGCACCCGCCCTCGGGTGAGAACAGGACGTCGATCGTCCCGCGTTTGCTCGGCGGATCCGACGCGACCGCCGCCCCGCCGCCCAACGTCCCACAAACGCCGAATGCCGCGGCCAGCCAAACAGCCGACGCGGCAACCAGGATCCTCTTCCTTGTCTCAGCCATGTCCGATGTCCTCCTCGTTCAAAGACCCACCCGACCGGCTACATCCTAAAGATAACAACGCCGACTTGTCCACCCCCCCCAGGCTCCAGCGTCCCCGGGCTGGGTGCATGACGCTTCCAGCAGGCTCACAGCTCCGAGCTGCGACACTGAATGCGGCGCGCCCGCTTTCGGCCGGAACACCAAGCTGCAAATCACAGCCGCCCCCGTCAGGATCAGAGCCGCGCGCGTCAGCAAGCGGTCAACACACAAACGCAGGGGCCCACTCGGCGAACGCCAACCCCTCACGGTCGCCGCGCCGATCCGGCCGGCGGCCCCCCAAACACATTGTCAATACTTCACGTCGGCTGCATGGGGCCGACGCTTTTTCCCGGCCCGGTCGCCGGGCCAATCCTATTGCCATTCTCGGCGGCTTATGGGATAATGCAGACGCGGCGGCGGTCGGTCTTGATGATGCCCCGACCTACTTGTCTCTTCGGAGACATGGCACTCCTTTCCACCGTCGCCGCCTTTTTCCTACCCCCTCACATTGAGTCCTCCCTCGAAACCGCTGGTTCGTTTTCCCCGAACGCGCCTCCTCCCGCTGTAGCGGCCGACGGCGGAGTTGGAGGGATTGAGAATGGAGAGTTGAGAATGCAGAACCCCGGATTCGGTCGGGGCCACTTTCTACATTCTCGGTTCTACATTCTCAATTCCAAACTCCGCCGTGGCGCGATTGGCGAGCGCCATGCAGGCCAGCAGCCCACAGGCAATCATGCCCATTCTTCGCTTGTTCATGGTTTTCTCCTTGTGTTGAGGCTTAGCGGACCGGCCGAAAGCACCTTGCCCCATCCTGCAGCCTTGGATATAATAGATGGTTGTGTGAGACTGACAACCGCCGCGGATACGTGATGAAACGCTTTTCCAGAACCCTGGCCTGTGCCGCTGCCTGCATTGCGGGGAGCATCCTTCTGACAGCGCCGTCGGCGCGAGCCGACAACATCACTGTGGATGAATGGAGCGTTTCCGTGTCGGTATACGCCGGGTTTCCCGACTTGGCCGGTGCGGCTTTCAGCACGGTTGTCAACCCCTTTGTGGATCAGCACAGCGTCACCTTGCCCAGCAGCACGCAAACGAGTGCCTCCGCCCAGTACGACTTCGCCTGGGGGGAGCAGTTTGGCCAGTTCATGATCCAGGCCGCCCATCAGGCCGAGGACGCCGGCGCGGGCTCGCTGATTCGCGCCTCTTCTCCTGGCCATATCTTCTTCACGTCCAACACGGACATCGCCTTCTCCGTCGAGGCCGACTACACCTACGATCTGCCCGCCTACGGCATGACCGCGTACGTCTGGATTCTCTTTGCGGACTTTGAGACGCATGAGCATTACTTCGCGGCAGAAGAATGGGAGGACACATTCCTCGGCGGCCCCAAGCAGGGCACTTTCACCATGGGTGGCGAGGCCTTCATCCCGGCGGGCCGAGAGATCCTCTTCGGCTACAGGATGAAGGTG
>JBDRKQ010000078.1:0-3950 GCA_043813895.1 Planctomycetota bacterium | reverse complement strand
CGAATCGGATCTCACCATAATCCTGATTGGCAAAGGACTGGAGTTCTACAGCCGGCATTATGGGCAAGTATATACCGGGGAAGGACAACAACTTAGCGTTGGAAATGCATTGCTTGGGGTCAAGCTGCTCCTGGAGGACCTATCAGCTGACACGAGTGAAAACGGCAAGCGCCGCCCACCAGACGCGCCCGAACCGGCGTCCCGATTGTTCCTGCGCATCTTCCAGGGTCGCCGCTCCATGGGGCGGGACGATCTTGGGAAAACCTTGCGTGGCACAGGGATATCCATAGGCGACTTGGAAGCGCGGGGGTGGATTCAAATGGCCGGAACACAGGCGAATGTGATTCCTATCGAGAAACTTTTTCGATTTTTCACAGCGCCAGGACGCAATCGGAAGGTCCTCAAGACCGACCTGGATCAAGCCCATTTCCTGATTGGTGCAGCGATGCCCGGCAGCGGCATGGACGTTTCCGACGAACTCAACCGGGCCACCTTCCAGATCAAGAGATCGGTGGACCCGATCCTGGACTGGTACGCCCAGACCGATCCGGACGCCGGTATTCGACAGGCTGCCAAGCTTGCGTTGGACCTGGTCAGCCACTGGCGTGCGAAACCGGCGAAGGGGCCAGCATTCAGGCAGATGACACTGTTCGAGCAACTGGAGGCGGAGGTGGAATGATGCGAGATATGTCCTCAAGCGCGTGGCTTCGTCGCGGATCAAGCATCGTGTTTGACCGGTTCACCCTCGGCCCGCTCATCGGCGGGGGTGCCCTTGTGTCCATGCGGGAAGCTCTCAGGTGGATAAATGCCTGGCCGGCTGAGCCACGGGGAAACAGTCAGACTGTGCTCGTGAGCGGCATCGAGACCTTCCTCGATGTCATGGAACCGGCCGAGGCCCAGGAGTTTCTGAAGAACCGTGTGAACCCGTTTGTGCAGGAGTTCCAGGCTCGGTGGGATCAGCGCGGGCTGGTGTTCGGCTTCGGTACCCATGCGAGATCTTTTGAGGTGACAGCCTCCGACGAAGAGGTGGTGTTCGTGCGCCGTGACGGCGAGCGAGTGCGGCTGTCTTACTCGCTCTGGGATGGCAGCGCCACGATGAACGTGGCGCGCCTGATTCGTGACGAACAGGGAAAGAGCATAACGGTTGGATACTATGTCGCAAGGATTTCCTGAGCTGCAGGTCGGCCGGAAGGTCGAACACCCCGAGCTGGGAGAAGGCGTGGTCGTTGGCTTCGAGCCGACGGGATTCGTCCGCGTTTTTTTCCGGTCGCTGGGTGAACGACAGGTACCGCTGCAGGCGCTTCAGGGGGCGGAAAGTTGGTCCGACCGTGTCATCGCCGGGCTGAAAGCGGTCACACCGGAGGCCATTGAGCGCCTATGGCTGGCTATCGAAGCCGCCGAGCTGCCGCTCATGGAAAGCGCGGCGACCTTGACCTCCGCCAAGGTGGACCTGCTACCCCACCAGGTGGTGATCGTGCATCGGGTCGCCAACGCCCGGCCCAGGCGATTTCTCATCGCTGACGAAGTCGGTCTTGGCAAGACCATCGAAACGGCCCTGATCCTTCGAGAGTTGGCTTCGCGAGGCGAAATGCGTCGGGCGCTGATGGTCGTGCCGCCGGGGTTGGTGGACAACTGGCGGCGCGAGCTCAACGAGGTCTTCAATCTTGATTTTGAAGTGGTCGGGTCGGAGGGTGACGTCACGGATCGGAAGTCGAATGCCTTCGCCAAGCACAACCGGCTGATCGTCTCCGTGGACACACTCAAGAGACGGGTTCGGGTAAAGAGGCTTCTCGAAGCGCCCCCCTGGGACCTTGCGGTGTTCGACGAGGCCCATCATTTGAGCGTTTACAAGACCGGCAAGAAGACGCGCAAGACCGAAAACTTCAAGCTGGCAGAATCCCTTCGTCCCCATTGCCGGGACCTGCTTCTGCTCTCCGCCACACCACACCAGGGGGACCATTTCCGATTCTGGATGCTTGTGCGGCTGCTCGATCCTACACTCTTCGCGGATGAACGCGACATGGTCGAGAACCGACACCGTCTGAATGCCGCGGTGGTGCGAAGGACCAAGGCAGATGCATGCGCCGCGGACGGGAGCCCGCTCTTTGCCCGGCGCGTGGTTCATACCCAAGGATTCACGCTCGGCGAAAGGGAGATGACGTTTTATCAAGCCCTGCTCGATTACTTGCGTGACGGATACAACCTCGCGGCCACCCAGGGGAAACAGGGACGTGCGCTCGGGTTCGTCATGACCATTTTCCAGAAGATCGCCGCAAGCAGTTTCGCTGCTGTTCGGGCGACCCTGCGCAAGCGGCTCTTGATGCTGACAGTTGAAGAGACCATCGAGAGGGACGAACTACTGGATGTGGACGGTCGGGAAGGAGCTATCGAAGATGCGAGGGACCTTATCCGGGAGATTCACAATCTGCCTGACGACATCTTTGGCAAGGCCCAGGCGGAGCAGTTTCTCGCCGATGCCAAGGTCCAGCTCTTGAAGAAGCGGAAAGAGACTGCTGCCTTCGTCCAGACAGCGGAGAGTTACGACGATACCGAGTTTGCGGCAGTCACAGGTGAAGACGCTGTGGCAAGTCTGGTCTCCGTGGCCCTTCCCGAGGAGCGAAGAAGGATTCGAGACCTCCTCGATCAGTTCCCCGAAGGGATGGAAACTAAGACAGGCGTCCTTCTGGAGGCTCTGCGGCAACTCTGGCAGGTCAGCCCGGACGAAAAGGTCGTGATCTTCACCACCTATCTTGGGAGCATCGAGAGTCTGCGCGCAGCAATTGACATCGTCTTTCCCGGTAAACGTGTCGAGGTTTTGAAGGGTGGCGACCACGGGGCCAAGGTGGCGGCCCAGCGACGGTTCCGCCGTCCAGATGGACCCAAAGTGCTGCTCAGCACGGCAGCAGGACGCGAAGGAATAAACCTTCAGTTCTCACGAGTGCTCTTCAATTACGACCTCCCATGGAACCCCATGGACCTGGAGCAACGCATCGGACGTATCCACCGTTACGGGCAGAAGGACACGGCCCAGGTCTACAACCTGGTCGCATCGGACACAATCGAGGGCAAGATATTTCTGTTGCTCGAAGAGAAGCTGCACGGAATAGCTCAGACCTTGGGCAAGCTGGACGACAACGGCCAGGTTACGGAAGACCTCAGAAGCCAGGTTCTGGGCCAGCTTAGCAGCCGCCTCAGTTACGACCGTTTGTACCAGGAGGCGATACTCGATCCAACCCTGAAGCGAACAAAACAAGAGCTCGAAGTTGCCATGACCAATGCCGACCTTGCGCGTGAAGTGGTCTTCGAGCTTTTTCAGGACCTCGATAGATTCAATTTGGGCGACTACAAACGGTTCGACGACGAGGGCCGGGGTATGCAACGGCTTCTGGCCTTCGCCCAGCGGGCGGCCCGTCTCGATGGCGGTGAGTTTCGCCCGAGTGGCAAGGATGTCTTTGTGCTGAACCGCCCAAATTCCGAGCCTGTCCGATTCACCACGGATCGTGACAAGGCGCTTCAGGAGGAGGAATTGAACCTCCTGGGCCTCGAGCATCCGGTGGTCAGACAGTGGCTCGATTCCTATACCTCAGTCAAACCACAAGATCGTGCGCTTATCGGCAACATCGAGGGCAATGGAGACGAGACCGGCCTGATCACGATTTGGCTCGTGGTGATCCACGGCAAGGGCGGCCAGGTCCAACAGAGGGTCGTGAGGTTGGGCATCTCTGAAGGAGGCAAGCGTTCGCCATATCTGGAACGGTTGTCTCAAGATCTCCTTCGCGCCCGCCCGTCTCATACTCACCGATTTCAGAATAGAGGACAAGTCACTTCCCTGGTCAATGGCACGGCATCAGAACTCCTCCATCGAGAGTTGGTCTATTCAGGATTTCTGCCAGAGGATGCGTCCTACTCGAGCCGATTGCTGGCGTGCATAGGGGTTGCGTCATGATGTC